>SSSX01000325.1 GCA_015657735.1 Zoogloeaceae bacterium | reverse complement strand
GGGGGGCTTGTAAAGCCACGATACATTCTGTGGCTATTTTGGCGCCGCCGGACGGAATATCCGCGCGTTCTTGATACGGCGATCCTCGGCCTGGACGACTTCGATCGGTACGCCGGCGATCTTCACCGACACGCCCGACTCCGGAATGTCCTGCAGGTGTTCGAGCAGCAGGCCGTTGAGCGTCTTGGGGCCGTCGAGTGGCAGCGCCAGGTCGAGCTTGCGGTTGAGGGTGCGCAGGTTCTGGCTGCCATCGACGATCACGCTGCCATCGTCCCGCCACGTGAGCTTGTCGGCGGCGCCCGGTGCGCTGGTCGTGAACTTGCCGATCAGCTCTTCGATGATGTCCTCGAGGGTGACCAGGCCGAGCAGCTCGCCGTATTCGTCGACCACCAGCCCGAAGCGTTCGCAGTTTTCCTGGAAGAACTGGAGCTGCGAGTAAACCGGCGTGCTGGCCGGGATGAAGTAGGGCCGGGCGAGCATCTCGCGGATGTCGGCGACCGACAGGCTGCGCTCCAGCGTCTGGCCGAGCACCCGGCGGACGTGGAGGATGCCGAGGACGGCGTTCATTTCGCCGTCGAAGACCGGCAGGCGGGTGTGGTAGCAGGTGGCGAGATGGCCTTCGATCACATTGATCGGCTCGGCGATGTTGACGGCCTCGATCTGGTTGCGCGGCGTCATCACGTCCTCGACGGTGATGTCCTCGAGTTCGAACAGGTTGAGCAGGATGCTGCGGTGCTTGGGCGGGATGAAGGCGCCCGATTCGAGCACCATGGTGCGCAGTTCCTCGGTGGACAGGTTGTGGGCGTCCTGTCCACCGTTGCTTTTCAGGCGCAGGAGCCGCAGCAGGCCGGCGACGAACAGGTTGACGAACCAGACGACGAAGTACAGCCCCTTGAGCAGCCCCGACAACGGGTAGCTGACGATGCAGGCGAGGCGGTTGGCGTGGTTGGCGCCGATGACCTTGGGGGTGATTTCGGAGAACACGAGGATCAGGAAGGTGACCATCAGCGTGCTGACCCCGAGCACCCATTCCTCGCTGCCGAAGAGCTGGATGGTGATGACGCTGACCAGGGTGGCCGCGGCGGCATTCACGAGATTGTTGAACAGCAGGATGATGCCGAGCAGCTTGTCGGTCTGGCCAAGCAGGTCGAGGGCCAGACGCGCGCCGCGGGAGCCGAGGCTGGCGGCGGTGCGCAGACGGTAGCGGTTGGCCGCCATCATGGCCGTTTCGGCCAGCGAGAAGAAGCCGGACAGCGCCAGGAGCGCGGCGAGCACCGCCGACTGGACCGAAAGCGGGACGCCTTCCATCAGCCGGCGCGGCCGAGCAGGACTTCAGCGACGAAGCGGCTGCCGACGTAGGCGAGCATCAGCGCGATGAAGCCGGCGAGGGTCCAGTATTGCGCCTTTTTGCCGCGCCAGCCCTGGTAGTGGCGGCCGACCAGCAGGCTGCCGAAGAGCAGCCACGAGATGATCGCGAATACGGTTTTGTGGTCGAGACGGAAGGCCTTGCCGAACAGCGCCTCGGAAAACAGGATGCCCGAACCGACGGTGAGGGTCAGCAGCACGAAGGCGATGCCGATCAGGCGGAACAGCAGGGTTTCCATCGTCAGCAGCGGCGGCAGGGCGGCCAGCGCGCGGGTCAGGCGGGCGCCGTGCAGGCGGCGTTCGGCGACCGACATCAGCATCGCGTGCAGCGCGGCCAGCGTGAACAGGCTGTAGGCCAGCATGGCGACGATGAAATGGGCGCGGAACAGCGGCGAGCCGGCGTTCTCGAGGAGGTGCTGGCCGGGGAAGAACGCGGGCAGCAGCGCACACACCGCGGCGACCGGCATCGCCAGCGTCTGCAGACCTTCGAGGCGGGCGTAGAGGCTTTCGATCCAGTAGAACAGCATCGCCAGCCACAGCATCAGCGACAGCGCCAGACTGAAGCCGAAACGGATGCCGGCCGGCGAGAAGAAGACGTCGTGCAGCGCGAAGCCGTGGGCGACGAGGGCGGCGAGCATCAGCGCGCGTTCCCAGGGCCGCAGCCCCTGGCGTGGGGCGAGGGCCGGCGCGTGCCAGCGACTGTGCCAGAAATGGACGCCGAGCACCGCGTACAGGGAGGCGGGGACGAGATGAAGTAGAATCGCGGGCATCTTCGAAGTTTACCCCAAGCCCTCGGCTCCAAACCATCATGCTGGATAACCTCACGACGCGACTTGCAAAAGTCGTCAAAACCCTGCGCGGCCAGGCCCGCCTGACCGATGACAATATCCAGGATGCCTTGCGCGAGGTGCGCATGGCCCTGCTGGAAGCCGACGTGGCCCTGCCGGTGGTGAAGGATTTCATCGCCCGCGTGAAGGAGAAGGCGGTCGGCACCGAAGTCATCAGTTCGCTGACGCCGGGCCAGGCCCTGGTCGGCGTGGTGCACCGGGAGCTCACCGAGCTGATGGGCGGCGCCCACAGCGGCCTCAACCTCGCCACCCAGCCGCCGGCGATCATCCTGATGGCCGGCCTGCAGGGCGCCGGCAAGACCACCACCACCGGCAAGCTCGGCAAGATGCTCGCCGAGCGGATGAAGAAGAAGGTGCTGACGGTGTCCACCGACGTCTATCGTCCGGCGGCCATCGCCCAGCTGCAGACCGTCGCCCAGCAGGCGGGCATCGAGTTCTTCCCGTCCACGCCCGACCAGAAGCCGGTGGATATCGCCCTGGCGGCGGTCGACTACGCGCGCCGCCACTACATGGACGTGCTGCTCGTCGACACCGCCGGCCGGCTCGCCATCGACCAGGCGATGATGGAGGAAATCCAGGCCCTGCACGCGGCCGTCAAGCCGATCGAAACCCTGTTCGTCGTCGATGCGATGCTCGGCCAGGATGCGGTGAACACCGCCCGCGCCTTCAACGACGCGCTGCCCCTCACCGGCGTCGTGCTGACCAAGCTCGACGGCGACGCCCGCGGCGGTGCAGCGTTGTCGGTGCGCCATGTCACCGGCAAGCCGCTCAAGTTTGCCGGCGTCGGCGAGAAGCTCGGCGGGCTCGAGGAGTTCCACCCGGAGCGGATGGCCAGCCGGATTCTCGGCATGGGCGACATCCTGTCGCTGGTCGAGGACGCGCGCCGCGGCGTCGATGAGGAAAAGGCCCGGGAGTTCGCGCAGAAGCTCAAGAGCGGCAAGGGTTTCGACCTCAACGACTTCAAGGACCAGCTCGGCCAGATGAAGAAGATGGGCGGCCTCACCAGTCTGCTCGACAAGCTGCCGGCGCAGTTCGCGCAGGCCGCCGGCCAGCTTCAGGGCGGCGTCGAGGACAAGGCCGTGCGGCGCATCGAAGGCATCATCAATTCGATGACGCCCCTCGAACGGGCCCGGCCGGAACTCCTGAAAGCCTCGCGCAAGCGCCGCATCGCGGCCGGCGCCGGGGTGACGGTGCAGGAGGTCAATCGCCTGCTGGGCCAGTTCGAGCAGACCCAGAAGATGATGAAGCAGTTCTCCAAGGGCGGCATGCAGAAGATGATGCGCGCGATGAAGGGGCTGGTGCCTGGCGGCGGTCTGCGCTGAACAGGCGGCGCGCCTCGACCTGACGACCGCCGGCGGGGCGCAGAAGGGAGCTTCGATGGAGCCGGACGCGCGTTGGCAGCTGGCGGTCGAGGCGTCGGGCGATGGCGTGTGGGACTGGAACCTGCGCGACGGCAGCGTTTACCGTTCGGAGCGCTGGGGCGGCATGCTCGGCTACCCGCCCGACGAGGCCGCGGCGCTCGAATGGCGCGAGCTCCTGCATCCCGACGACCGGGACGAGGCGCTGCGCCGGCTGGAAGCCTGCCTGGCCGGCGCGACGCCGGCTTACGAGGCGGAGTTCCGCCTGCGCTGCAAGAACGGCGGCTACCGCTGGATCGCGGCCCGCGGTGCGGTCGTCGAACGCGACGCGGCCGGCCCGCTGCGTTTCGTCGGCACGCAGCGCGACATCAGCGCCGCACGGATGCGGATCGAGACCCTGCAGGCGTCAGCGCGCCTCTGGCAATTCGCCCTCGAGGGCCACGGCGATGCGCTGTGGGACTGGACCCTCGACAGCGGCGTGATCAACGTCAGTTCGTCCTTCGGGGCGATCATCGGGTGGCACGACGAGCGTCCGCTGCGCGGCAACGACATCTGGCCCGAGCGCCTGCATCCGGACGATCTGCGCAAGGCCACGGCGGCCTTCAACGCGCATCTGTCGGGCGCGCGGTCGATCACCGAAGTCGAGTTCCGGCTGCGCGGCGAGGACGGCAGCTACCGCTGGGTGGCGCTGCGCGGCAAGGTCATGGAGCACGACGCGAGCGGCCGGCCGTTACGCATGATCGGCACCGTGCGCGACGTCCACGACCGTTATCTCAGCATTTCGCGGGAGATGCGCCAGGAGCGCGAGCTGGCCCGCGCAGCGCGCCTGATCCATCTGGGCGAGATGGCGTCGGCGCTGGCCCACGAACTCAACCAGCCGCTCACCGCGTTGCGCAATTTCAGCGGTGTCGCGCTGCGCCGTCTGGAAGAGCTCGGCGATGCCGGCCGGCGCATCCGCGAACCGCTCAAGCTGATCGCCGAACAGGCCCTGCGCGCCGGCGACATCGTCCATCGGGTGCGCGGCTTCGTGCGCCGCGGCGAACTGGTGGCGGTGCCGGTG
>SSSX01000324.1 GCA_015657735.1 Zoogloeaceae bacterium | reverse complement strand
GTCGAAATACAAAAAATCCTTTAAAAACAAAATTGTGCATGCCGTGCACGTTTTTGTCGCCGCACTTCCTCTCCGGCATCGCCCCCCCCTAGAATCACCTCGCCAACAACAACAACGAGGGATGGAGACGCTTCCGCATCTCGTTCGACGGGGCCGGCACCGCCCCTCAACCACACCAAGAGGAAGATGCATGAGCATCAAACTGAAATGCCTGTCGCACACGCCGCTGCGTGGTCTGAACGATCCGGGCGCCGATGTCGTCAAGGAAGTCGATGAGGTGCTGGCCCGTGCGCGCGCCGAAGTCGAAGCCTTCGACCCCGAGCTGATCGTCGTCTTCGCGCCGGACCACTACAACGGCCTGTTCTACGACCTGATGCCGCCGTTCGTCATCGCCACCGCCGCCGAGTCGGTCGCCGATTACCAGACCCTGCCCGGCCCGCTGTCGATCCCGCGCGAGCTGGCGATGGAGATGACCCGCTTCATCCTCGACCACGATGTGGACATCGCGCTGTCGCACCGCCTGCAGGTCGATCACGGCTGCACCCAGACCCTCGAGGAGATGACCGGCAGCCTGACCCGCTATCCGGTGATCCCGATCATCATCAACTCGGTCGCCCCGCCGTTCGCCCCCTACCGCCGCGTGCGCAAGCTCGGCGAGGCGGTCGGCAAGTTCCTCGCCACCCTCGACAAGCGGGTGCTGATCCTCGGCACTGGCGGCCTCTCCCACGAACCGCCGGTGCCGCTCCTTGCCGAGGCCCCCGACGAGATCGCCAACTTCCTGATCGCCGGCCGCAACCCGACCGCCGAAGCCCGCGCCGCCCGTCAGGCCCGCACCGTTGCCGCCGGCAAGATCTACGGCACCCCGGCGTGCCCGCAGACCCCGCTCAACGCCGAATGGGACCGGGCCTTCATGAACCTGCTGACCGACCGGCGCCTCGCCGACATCGACGACTTCAGCATCGACGACATCTCCAAGGCCGCCGGCCGCTCGACCCACGAGATCCGCACCTGGGTCGCCGCCTTCGCGGCGCTGGCCGCCACCGGCCCCTACACCGCCCGCCAGGACTACTACCGGGCCATCAACGAATGGATCGCCGGCTACGGCGTCATCAGCGCCGAGCAGGCCTGAACCCGTTCCGCACCGTCAAAGACACATCCAAGGAGACTCACAATGACCACCCCCAACACCCTCATCCCGACCGAAGCCGAAATCGTCGCCCGCGCCGAAGCCCTCATCCCGTGGCTGCGCGAGCGTGCCGAAGCCTGTGAAAAGGCCCGCATGGTGTCCCCCGAGACGATCCAGAAATTCAAGGAAGCCGGCTTCTTCAAAATCCTGCAGCCCAAACAGTGGGGCGGCTACGAAATGCACCCCAACGTGCTCAACAAGGTGCTGATGGAACTCGCCCGCGGCTGCCCGTCGAGCGCCTGGAACGTGATGGTGCTCGGCGTGCATCCGTTCGAGATCGGGCTCCTGCCGACCCGCTGCGGCGACGAGCTGTGGGGCGACGACGACACCCGTCTGGTCTCCTCGTCCTACGCCCCCTTCGGCACCGTCACCAAGGTTGACGGCGGCTACGTGCTCAACGGCGAATGGCTCACCTCCAGCGGCTGCGACCACGCCGCCGGCGGCGCCTTCCTCGGCGGCCGCGTCGCCGACGAGAACGGCGAGCAGGTCTTCCGCTCGTTCTGGGTCCAGCGCGCCGACTTCGACATCATCGACGACTGGTACGTCGTCGGCCTGGCCGGCACCGGCTCCAAGAAGCTCTCGGTGCGCGAAGTCTTCGTGCCCGAATACCGCAGCCACGTCATCGGCGCCTACGACGAGGAGTCCCACGGCGACGTCAACAACCTCTACAAGATGCCGTTCTTCTACGTCTTCTACGCCGCCGTCTCGTCGGTGCTGATCGGCATGGCGCGCGGCATGGTCGACCTCTACATCGAGCACATGGTGCCGCGCCAGAACATCAACCAGGCCGTCGGCGCCGCCGTCCAGGACCCGTTCATCAAGGGCAAGCTCGGCGAGGCCTACGCCAAGATCCTCGGCGCCACCGCCCGCGTGCTGCAGAACACCGACGAAGCCTGGGGCTACGCCTCGCAGGGCAAGCTGGTCCCGCTCGAGCTGCGCATCCGCCAGTTCGCCACCAACCAATTCACCGGCGGCGAAGTGTTCGACGCGGCCCACATGATCTTCAAGAAGACCTCCACCCGCGGCGTGTGGCTCAACTGCCCGATGCAGCGCCAGCTGCGCGACCTGCTGGTCGGCACCAACCACATCACCCAGAACCAGGACAACATCGGCGACCTGCTCGGCGGCCACCTGCTGGGCAACCCGCTGCCCAAGGCCAACCCCTTCGGTGTCAAGGTCTGACAGTCATGCCAGAAGCGGCCCGGCGTACCCGTCGGGCCGGCGCCCCAGCATAAGGAGAGAAAAATGACCGACCTCAGCCACACCGCCGTCCATCAGAGCCCGGCCCAGGACGTGAGCACCCCGGCCTTCGCCAGCCTCCCGATGGTCAGCCCCCTCGAGCAACGCAACGGCATGCGCCACCTGGCCGCCGGCGTATCGATCATCACCGCCGCCGACAGCGGCCGCCGCGCCGGGCTGACCGCCACCGCGGTGTGCTCGGTGACCACCGATCCGCCGCGCCTGGTGGTCTTCGTCAACAAGAACGTGCTGGCCAGCGAACTGATCCAGAACAGCGCCGCGCTGGCCGTCAACGTGCTCGCCGGCGAGCAGGAGGACGTCGCCCGCACCTTCGCCGGCATGGTCGACGGCGTGCATGGCGAAGACCGCTTCCAGGCCGGCAACTGGACCACCGCGATCACCGGCGCGCCGGTCCTCGACAACGCGCTGTCGAGCTTCGACTGCCGCGTCATCAAGCTGTTCGACGAGAGCACCCACCACGCCTTCCTGTGCGAAGTGCTCGCCGTGCGCGAGCGCAGCGACGGCCAGGCGCTGGTGTACCTCAACGGCGCATTCCGCAAGATCGATCAGTAAGCCGGGGCCGCGCACCCGCCCCGGCCGCCCGACGGCAGTCCGGGGCGGGTGTGCGTTCACCCCGGGCCTCACCCCGTCGCCACATCCACGCAGTCGGCCGCCATGAAGCGCTCGGCGTACTCGCGGCACACGCCCGACTTCACGAACAGCTCGAACAGATCCGGATCGATGTGCCCCTCGTCCTTCATGCGCGTCATGATGGCGAGGGCTTCGGAGAGTTTCTTGGCCTTCTTGTAGGGCCGGTCGGCGGCGGTGAGGGCTTCGAAAATGTCGGCGATGGCCATCATGCGGGCCACCGGACTCATCTGCACGCCGGTCAGGCCGCGCGGGTAGCCGCTGCCGTCCATCTTTTCGTGATGCCCGCCGGCAATCTCCGGCACGGCCTTCAGGTGACGCGGGAAAGGCAGTTCGCCGAGCATGCGGATGGTCTGCACGATGTGCTCGTTGATCTTGTAGCGATCCTCGTCGGTGAGGGTGCCGCGGGCCACCGACAGGTTGGTCAGTTCGCCGTGGTCGTAGAGCAGCGCCGGCACCTTGAGGCGGAAACCCCAGCGGTTGTCGGGCGCGATGCGGTCGGCGTCGCGGCGCGGGATGCGGTGCCCGGGCTTGTCGGCGAGCAGCGACTCGGTGACCGGCAGCGCCGCCGGCGGGTCGAGGCGCGCGAGTTCGTCGGTCGACGCGCCGAGGCGCTCGTCGAGCGTCCGCTGCCAGGTGCGCCGCCCGATCTGCCGGAGCCGCTCCACGTCCGCCGCCGCCATCGCCTCGCCCCCCTCGTTGCAGCGCGCAACGAAGGCGAAATCGGCATCCAGCGCGGCCCACGCGGCGGCCAGCTGCGCCTCTTCGGCCGCCGCCGCGGCGCCGCCGGCGATGGCCCGCCAGCAGGCGATCTCGGCATCGCGCTTGAGCACCTCGAAACGCATGCGGATTTCGTGGATGCGGTTGTAGAGCATTTCCAGCTTGGTGGCCTTGTCGACGATGTATTCGGGCGTCGCCACCTTGCCGCAGTCGTGCAGCCAGGCGGCGATGTGCACCGCCTCCCAGTCGTCGTCGCCGAGCCGGAAATCGCGGAACGGGCCTTCCGTGGCGTCGCAGGCGGCGCGGGCCAGCATCTTGGTGAGCACCGGCACCCGCGCGCAGTGGCCGCCGGTGTAGGGGCTCTTGGCGTCGATGGCGTTGGCGAGCAGCTGGATGAAGGACTGGAACAGCCGCTTCTGGGCGCGGATCAGCGCCCGCGTTTCGACCGACAGGGCCGCCGCGCCCGACAGCGCTTCGACGAAGTGGATCAGGTCGCGCTGCGGCCGGCCCTCGAAGCACAGCACCAGCAGGCCGACCTCGGCGCGCTCGCGGTCGCGCAGCGGCACGACGAGGCAGGCCATGCGC
>SSSX01000323.1 GCA_015657735.1 Zoogloeaceae bacterium | reverse complement strand
GCCCCGGCGGAAAGAGGCGCATCACGACGAGCATCGACAAGGGCTGCTGAACGCCGGCGGCGACGCCCTGCAGCAGGCGGATCGCCACGGTGGTGACGAAATCGCTGGCAAAGGCGCCAGCCAGACTGGTCAGCCCGAGCACGCACAGCGTGCCCAGGAAGACCCGCCGGAAGCCGAAACGCTCGAGCAGCCACGGCGTCGGCAGCATCGCCACGGTCATCGCGGCCATGTAGCCGGTGATGACCCACTGGACCCGGTCCTGGCCCATGCCCCAGAAAGCCCCCATCGCCGGCACCGCCACACTGAAGCTGGTGGTGGCCAGCACCGCGGCGATCACCCCGATCACCACGATGAGCAGCACCAGCCATTTGTAGCGCTCGCCATGGCGCGCGAACAGCTCGTCGCGGCTCAGGGCGGCCGGCCGCAGCCTCATGTCAGCGCTCCCGCAGCGTATCGGCGTAGCGCTGGCACAGGAAGTCGCCGTCGCCCAGGCAGGCCTGCGCGACCCGGATGCGCTTGAGGAAGAGTCCCACCTCGAGCTCGTCGGTGACTCCCATGCCGCCGTGCATCTGCACGGCTTCGCGGCTGATGCGGTGGGCCGTCTCGCCGGCCTTCCACTTGGCCAGACTGGCCAGGCGCGCACGTTCGCCGGCCGGCAGGGTCGCGTCGTCGAGGGCCGCGAGGCCGGCCATCACGGCGCTGCGCGCCAGCTGCAGATGGCTGTAGCACCACGCCGCGCGGTGCTGCAGGGCCTGGAAGGCGCCGATCGGCGCATCGAACTGGACCCGCGTCTTGAGGTATTCGACGGTGGTGTCGAAGAGCGTCTGGCTGGCCCCGAGCAACTCGGCCGCCAGACACACCCGGCCGCGGTCGAGCACCGCGTCGAGCACCGCCCAGCCGTCCCCGGCGCGCCCCAGCAGCGCGGTGGCGTCCAGCCTCACGCCGTCGAGGCGGAGGCGGGCATGGTTGCGGGAATCGATCAGGCGCATCGGCGACACCCCGACCCCGGCCGCCTGCGCCGGCACCACGAAGAGGCTGAGGCCGGCCGTCTCGCCCGGCCTGCCGGCGCTGCGCGCCACCACCACGAAGGCATCGGCGCCGATCCCGTCGGCAACGAAGACCTTGTCGCCGTCGAGCACCCACGCCTCGCCGTCGCGGCGGGCTGCAAGGGCCGTGCCGGCGGGGTCGTGGCGGGGCTGCTCGTCGACCGCCAGCGCGATGCGCCGTTCGCCGGCGATCAGCGCCGGCAGCCAGGCGGCGTGCTGCGCCGCGTCGCCGGCCAGCGCGATCGCCCCGCCGCCCAGCACCACGCTGGACAGCAGCGGCGTCGCGGCGAGGGTGGCGCCGATCTGCTCGAACACCGCGCCGAGCCCCTGACAGCCGAAAGCCAGGCCGCCGTGTTCCTCGGCAAACGGAATCGCGCTCCAGCCGAGCGCCACGATGTCCCGCCACAGGCCGGCATCGAAGCCTTCGGCCGGGCCGGCGTCGCGCAAGCGCCGCTGGGCCGCCACCGGGCTGCGGGCGGCGAGGAATTCGACCGCGGTATCGGCCAGCAGGCGCTGCTCTTCGGAAAAAACCAGACTCATGATCACCGACTCCTCACTTGACCTGCTTGCCTTCGGGCAATTCCAGCACCCGCTTGGCGATGACGTTGAGCTGCACCTCGGACGAGCCGCCGGCGATGGTCTGGGCGAAGCTGCCGAGCCAGGCGCGGGTCATCGCCAGCTCGCGTTCGTCGAACCCGTCGCCGTCCCAACCGAGGGCACGATGGCCCATCAGGTCGAGGAGGATCTCGAACTTGTCCTTCTCCTGCTCGGAATGGACCAGCTTCATGATCGCCATCAGCCCCGCCACGTTCACGCCGGCACGCATCTCCTCGCCCATGCGCTGCACGGTCAGACTGTAGCAATGTTCTTCCATCGCCATCGCCACCGCCCGGGCGTGCAGCGCGATGTCGGCCGCGGCGCCGCCCCCGGCGGCCGGCAGGTAGCGCGCGGCCACGCTCATCAGGTCGAAATGGGTGGGCAGGCTGAATTCGCCGAACTTCGACATCGCGCGCCGCTCGTGCTGGAGCAGCGCCTTGGCCAGCGTCCAGCCGCCGTTGAGGGGGCCGACGAGCTGGTCCTTGGGCACCCTGACGTCGTCGAAGAAGACCTGGCAGAACGACGATTTGCCGCTGATCAGGTCGATCGGCGTCACGCTGATACCGGGCGAGCGCATGTCCAGCACCAGCAGGCTGATGCCGTGGTGCTTGGGCGCGGCGGGGTCGGTGCGCACCAGGGCGTACATCCAGTCGGATTTGTCGCCGTAGGACGTCCAGATCTTGGTGCCGTTCACCCGGTAGTGGTCGCCGTGGTCGACCGCCGAAGTCTTGAGGCTGGCCAGGTCGGAACCGGCGTTGGGCTCCGAAAAACCCTGGCACCAGCGGATCTCGCCGCGCGCCATCGGGGTCAGCAGCGCGCGTTTCTGCGCCTCGGTGCCGAACTCCAGGATCACCGGCCCGAGCATCCAGATGCCCAGGTTGATTTGCGGCTGGCGGCACTGGAGGCGCCGCATCTCGGCCTCCAGCACCGCCGTCTGCGCGGCGCTCAGCCCGCCGCCGCCATACGCCGCCGGCCAGTCGGGGCAGAACCAGCCCTTGTCGCGCATGCGCTCGAACCACAGGCGCTGGTCGTCGGACCTGAACGCCACCTGGCGCCCACCGAAGATCAGTTCGCCGTCGGTCATCGGCGTGCGCATCGACGGCGGACAGTTGTCGGCCAGCCAGGCGCGCACTTCGGCGCGGAATTCTTCAATCGTGCTCATTCCATTCTCCTCACCGTCCGGCCCTCACTGGGCGCGGGGCATGCCCAGCCCGAACTGGGCGATCAGTCCGCGCTGGATCTCGTTGGTGCCGCCGCCGAAGGTCAGCGTCACCGACGCCCGCAGCTCGTATTCCAGCTCGCCGAGCAACAGCGCCGCGGCCGAGCCGGCGCGCACCAGGCCGGCGCCGCCGACGATCTCGGACAGCTTGCGGAGCACCTCGATGGCCGATTCGGAACCATACACCTTGGTGCTCGACGCCAGCGCGACGTCCATCTGCCCGCGCTCGAGGCCGGCGGCGATGCGGAAGTTGATCAGGCGCATGGCCTCGAGGCGCGCGTAGCACTCGGCCAGCAGGCGCCGCACCCACGGCCGGTCGGTGGCCCGGGCGCCGTGTTCGTCGGCCGCGCGGGCCCACAGGAAGACGCGCCGGAACAGGCCCGCCACCTTGTCCGACCACGAGCCGAGGCCCAGGCGTTCATGGTTGAGCTGGGAGGTGATCAGCTGCCAGCCGCCGTTGAGGCGCCCGACCAGCATGTCGGCCGGCACGCGCACGTTGTCGTAATAGGTGGCCGCAGTGGGGTTGCTGCAGGTCGGGATCAGCGTGTGCGAAAAGCCCGCCAGGCGGGTGTCGAGGATCAGGATCGACACCCCCTTGTGGCGCGGCAGCGCCGGATCGGTGCGGGCCGCCAGCCAGATGAAGTCGGCGGCCTCGGCGCCGGAGGTCCACAGTTTGTTGCCATTCACCACGAAATGCCCGTCTTCCGGGCGCGCGGTGGTCTTGAGGGCGGCGAGGTCGGAGCCGGCGCCCGGCTCGGAGTAGCCGATCGCGAAGAGGATCTCGCCGGCGGCGATGCCCGGCAGGAACTGCTCCTTCTGTGCCGCGGTGCCGTGCTCCATCAGCGCCGGGCCGACCGTGCTGATGGTCACGAAGGGCAGCGGCGCGCCGGCGATGTTGGCCTCCTCGAAAAAGATCAGCTGCTCGGTGGCGCGGTAGCCCTGGCCGCCGCAGGCGGTCGGCCAGCCGACCGCCAGCCAGCCGTCGCGGCCCATCCGGCGGATGGTGTCGCGGTACAGCCCGCCGCCTTCGACACCGCGCAGCGCGGCGCGCAGTTCGGGGGTCATCAGGGCCTGGAAGTAGTCCCGCACCTCGAGGCGCAGGGCGTGCTGGGCGGGAGTCAGATCGACGAACATGGCATCCTCCTCAGGCGCGACCCAGGATCAGGCCGCTGGTGGGCACCCCGGTGCCGGCGGTGACGAGCACGTTGTCGACGTCCGCCACCTGGTTGGCGGCCGTGCCGCGCACCTGACGCACCGCCTCGGCGACCCCGTTCATGCCGTGGATGTAGGCCTCGCCGAGCTGGCCGCCGTGGGTGTTGATCGGCAGCGTGCCGCCGCGCGCATGGTGGCCGGCGCGGATGAAATCCTTCGCCTCGCCGCGCCGGCACAGGCCGAACTCCTCGAGCTGGGGCAGCACAAAGGGCGTGAAGTGGTCGTAGATCACCGCCGTCTGGAAGGCGTCGGGGCCGAGGCCGGACTGGGCGTAGAGTTCCTTCGCCACCACGCCCATTTCGGGCAGGCCGGTGATGTCGTCGCGGTAGTAGGAAGTCATGCTCTGCTGGCCGGCGGCGATCCCCTGCGCGCCGGCCTTGACGATCACCGGCGTCTGCTTGAGGTCGCGGGCGCGCTCGGCCGAGGTGATGACCATCGCCACCGCGCCGTCGGATTCCTGGCAGCAGTCGAGCAGGTGCAGCGGTTCGGCGATCCACTTGGAAGCCTGGTGTTCCGCGAGGGTGATCGGCTTGCCGTGGAAGAAGGCGGCCGGATTGGTGGCGGCGAAATCCCGCGCGGCCACCGAGACGCGGCCGAAATCCTCGGAGGTGGCGCCGTAGGCGTGCATGTAGCGCCGGGCGAACATGCCGACCCACGCCGCCGGGGTGTGGAAGCCGTAGGGCATGTACCAGCCGTAGTTCACGTTCTCGAAGATCGGCGTGGCGCCGAAGCCGTAGTCGCCGGTGCCGAAGCGGTACCACGAGCGTTCGTTCATGGCCCGGAAGACCACCACCGTCCGGGCCACCCCGGTGGCCACCGCCATCGCGGCATGCACCACCGGCGCGCAGGCGGCGCCGCCGCCGTGCGGAATCTGCGAGAAGAACTTGACGTTCTTGCAGCCCAGCAGGCGGGCGATCTCGTATTCCGGCACCTTGTCCATGGTGTAGGAGCTGAAGCCCTCCACCTCGCCGGGCTCGATGCCGGCGTCGGCCAGCGCGGCGAGCACCGCTTCCATCGCCAGGCGCAGCTCGGTGCGCCCGGAATTCTTCGAAAACTCGGTGGCGCCCAGGCCGGCGATGGCGGCGCGACCGGAGATGTTGATGTCGTTCATGTGTCTGTGCTCCGGCTCAGGGCAGCACCAGCGTGGCCGTGCCGGTCACGTGGCTGCCCATGGAATTGGTGCCCTTGAGGCTCACTTCGACCGTGCGGCCGGCGGCCTCGGTGCGGCTCACCTCTCCGGCGAAGCGCATCGTGTCGCCCGGGTAGTTGGGGGCGCCGAGCCTGATCTTCAGATCCTTGAACAGCGCGCCGGGTCCGGCCCACGCCTCGACGAAGCGCTGCGCCAGACCGCTGGTGGTGAGGATGTTCATGAACACGTGGGGCGAGCCGAGCCGGCGCGCCGCCTCCATGTCGTGGTGGCCGGGGAAGTAGTCGCGGGTGGCGATGGCACCGCCGGCGATCAGCGCCACGGTGATCGGCACCGTCAGTTCCGGCAGGGCGTCGCCGGGACGCACGGCATCAAAGCGAAGGGTGTTCAGCGAGGTCATATTTCCATCCCAGCGTGTCGTTGTCGGCGAGCCAGTCGCCCAGCCGTTCGAGGGTGGCGGCAGCGCCGCCGAGAGCCAGCCCGAGGGCCCGGCTCCAGTAGAGGTAGCGGTGGATCGGGTAGCTCAGGTCGACGCCGATGCCGCCATGCACGTGCTGGGCCTTGTGGCCGACCAGATGCCCGGTCTCGCAGGCCAGGTAGCGGGTGGCGAGCGATTCGGGACGGGCCGGCAGACCTGCATCGAGTCGATACACCAGCGCCCACAGCGCGGCGCGCAGCGCCTCGATCGCCATGTGGGCGTCGGCCAGGCTCATCTGCACCGCCTGGAAGCTGCCGATCGGGCGCTCGAACTGGACCCGCTCGCCGACGTAGGCGACGGTGCGGCGCAGCTGCTCGCTGCTGACCCCCAGCTGCAGCGCGGCCAGACAGGCGATGGCGCGGGTTTCGAGCCATTCGCCGGCCGCAGCCGGCAGCATCTCGGTGGCGGCGATGCGCAGGCCGTCGAGGTGGAGGTCGGCCACCCCTTCGCCGTGGGTGAAGACGCCGGCCACCCGCTCCACCCCTGCGGCGTTCAAGGGGATCAGCACCAGCCGCAAACCGTCCGGGGTGGCCGCCGCCACCAGCGCGGCGGTCGATTCCATGCCCAGCGGCAGCGCCTTGACCTGCCCATGCAGCACCCAGCCGCCGGCGTCGGGGCGCGCGGCGAGCGCCGCCCCGCTGGCGTCGGCCGGGCCGTCGAGCGCCAGGCTCAACAGGCACTCGCCGGTGACGGCATGCGCCACCCGCGCCCGCTGGGCGTCGCCGCCGAAGCGGGCCAGCGCGGCGGCGGCGAGCTGGTGGCGCCACAGCGGCACCATGCCCAGCGCGCGCCCTTGCGCCTCGAGCACCAGCATCAGCTCGGTCATGCCCAGCCCGCTGCCGCCCGCGGCCTCGGGAATGGCCAGCGCATGGAGGCCGGTTTCGACGCACTTGGCCCACACATCGGCCATCCACGTTTCACCGGCGGCGGTGCCCGCGCGATGGCGCTCGTCGGAGCACAGGTCGCCGAACAGGCTGCCCGCCATGTCGGCGATGGCGCGCTGGTCGTCGCTCAGTTGAAAGTCCATGGCGGCCTCCTCACGGTTCGAGCGGGCGGAACATGGGCAGCACCAGCGCGTCGTCGAAGGTCTGGAACTCCACCTTCACGCGCTGGCCGATGCGGATCTCGTCGCGCTTGATGCCGGTCAGGCCGGCGATCAGCCGCACCCCTTCGTCGAGTTCGACCAGCGCGACGGGGTTCGGATAGTCGAAGGGCGGCACCTCCGGGTAGTGCATCACGACGAAGGAGTAGATCTGTCCGGTGCCCGCCGCCTCGACGTAATCCCAGTCGAACGACTGGCAGGCCGGGCACACCGGGCCGGGCGGATGGCGCAGGGTGCCGCAGCCCATGCAGCGCTGGATGCGCAGCCGGCCGGCGGCGCAGCCTTCCCAGAAGAAACGGGTGTCGTCGCTGATGCCGGGCTTCGGCCGCTTGTACTTCGGTGCAGCGGCGGCGCTGGCCTCGCCGGCCGGCTCGACCGGCGTGGCCGGCCGGAACTTGAAGACCCGGAACAGCAGCGTGCCGACCTTCTCGTCGCCGCCGTCTTTTTCGGCGAAGAAGCTCATCAGCAGGGTCACGAAGTAGCCGGTGCCGAGCGCGGTGGTCTTCTCGTCGCCCACCGCGTCGAGCCGGGTCGTGTAGTACAGCCGCTCGCCGGGCTTCACGTAGCGTTCGAAGCCGAGGTCGGAATTGACCGCCACCACCGACGCGAAACCCTGGCTGTCGAGCAGCTTGAGCACTTCGTAGGGGTTCTCGGTGGTCGAGCCCGGCGGATAGTTGTTGGCATGCAGCCCCTCCAGGCACCACGCCTGGAGCATCGCCGGCGGGGCCACGATGCCGCCGTGGGCCGTCGTCGCGGCGTAGGCGGCGTCGGTGTAGAGGGGGTTGGTGACCCCCATGACCTCGCACCACTGGCGGATCATCGGTTCATTCACCTTGTCCCAGGCGTAGACCCGGCCGTATTCGCGGCCGACCATTCCACGCATCTCGGACATCCAATCCTGTTCAGCCACGTTCTGTCTCCTGCACGTTAAGGGTTGGCGGAAACGCGGCGCCCGACGGCCCCCGTTTCCGGTTGTCGATGCCTCAATCGGTGTTGCGTGCCGCCAGGAAGGCCGGACGCTCGCCGCCGCCGTTGAGCAGCAGGTTGGCGCCCGCCGCGTAGCCCGCCAGCGGCGAGGCGAGGAACAGGCAGGCCTGGCCGATATCCTCCGGCGTGGCCAGACGGCCGGCCGGGATGGTCGCGGCGACGGCCGCGAGGCCCGCCTCGTCGCCGAAATGCAGGTGCGACTGCTCGGTGCGCACCAGCCCGGGGCTGACCGTGAGCACCCTCACCTTCGGCGCCCACTCCACCGCCAGCGAGGCGGCGAGCGACACGATGCCGGCCTTGGCGGCGCCGTACGCCGCGGTGCCCGGGGACGGACGCAGCGCGCTGATGCTGCCGATGAAGATGATCGTGCCGCCGTCGGACTGGGCCTGCATGGCCGCATTGGCGAGCTGCGCGACGTGGAGCGGGGCGATCAGGTTGAGGCGGATGATCCCCTCGTGGAAACGCGGCGAGGCCTTGTCGGCCAGCGCGTGCGGCGCGCCGCCGGCGTTGTTCACCACCACGTCGAGGCGGCCGTGGCGGGCCTCGATCGCCGCGAACAGCGCGTGCAGGGATTCCGGCTCGCGCACGTCGACGGCGATGAAGGCGGCGCTGCGTCCGCCGGCCGCCGGCAGCACCTCCGGCGCGCTGCGGGCACACACCACCACGTTCGCCCCGGCCGCCAGGAAGCAACGCGCGATGCCCGCGCCGATGCCCTTGGTGCCACCGGTGACCAACACCACCTTGCCGGCAAAATCGAGCGCCGGCAGCGGGCTCCGTTCATCTGACATGTCTGCGCTCCGTGCATTGCATGGAAGCGGAGTCTAGGCAGATGCTCCCGACCCTTCGTCGTCTGAACGGACGATGGACGCAGCGGCAAGTGGCGGCATTCGGCGGCATGCCCGCAGCTGGTCCGAATTGACGATGCCGCTGCCGCCGGCCCGCCTACACTCGGCGTCTCCCCGACATCCACACGAAGGCAGCGACATGAACAAGGTGGCATTCATCACCGGCGCCAGCCGGGGCATCGGCAAGGCGACGGCACTGGCCTTTGCCCGCGCCGGTTACGATCTGGTGATCAGCGCCCGCACGCTCGACGAAGGAGAGCGGCACGGCCATGCGCTGCAGCGCGCCGACGGCAGCCCGCTGCCCGGCAGCCTCGCCGCGACGGCGCAGGAAATCCGCGCGCTCGGCCGGCGCGTGCGCGAGATCCGCATGGACCTGCTCGACGACACCTCGGTGCTGTCGGCCGCCGACGTGGCGCGGCGCGCCTTCGGGCGGGTCGATGTGCTGGTCAACAACGCCATCTACCAGGGCCGCGATCTCAACCTGCCCGTGCTCGAACTCGAGCCGGCGACCCTCCAGCGGGTTTTCCAGGGCTATGTGCTGGCGCCCTTCCTGCTCACCCGGGCGATCGTCGGCGGCATGCTCGAAGACGGTGGCGGCACCGTCATCAACGTGACCTCCGGCGCCGGCGAGAGCGATCCGCCGGTGCCCGCCGCGCGCGGTGGCTGGGGCTATGCCTACGGAGCCGGCAAGGCGGCGGTGTCGCGGCTGGCCGGCGTGCTCGTCACCGAACTGGGCGGGCAGGGCATCCGGGCGTTCACGGTGAACCCCGGCGTGGTGGATACCGAAGCCCTGCAGGCCACCATCGGCGCGCGCGGCGTGCAGGCCCTCGGCGGCCGGGTGGCCCCGCCGCAGGTGCCAGCCGACGTGATGGTGTGGCTGGCCACCTCGCCCGACGCCGACGCGCTGCAGAAGCGCACCCTCAACGCGCAGAGCGTGGCCCGCGACCAGGGCCTGTGGGCACCCGACAGCGCCGCCGCGGTCTGATCCGGCGGGGCCGGGCACCTCACGTCGCCGTGCCGGACGAGTCCTCCGTTTTCTGGCCCTCGCCCGCGCCGCGGCGCAGCATCACCACCTGGCTGTCGAAGCTCACCACCGTCTCGCCGCGCTGGTTGAAGAGCTCGAAGCGCGACACCATCACCCCCCGCTCGGGCCGGTAGGTGCGCTCTTTGCCGGTATGCACGACGCGCACGCGCAGTTCGTCGCCGGCCACGCCGGGCTTGTGGAAGCGCAGGTTTTCCCAGCCGCGGCTGGCGATCGAACTGGTTTCCTCGGACAGGATGCTGTGACTCAGGCGGATCGTCACCGACAGCAGATGCACCCCCGCCGCAAACAGCTGGCCGACCGGCGAGCGGGCCGCCTCCGCCTCGTCGACATGCGGCGGAAACGGGTCCCACTCGCGGGCGAAGGCCTTGATGTTGTCGGCGCTGAGGGTGTAGCTGGCCGGCGAAACCGCCGGGCGGAACAGGCGGATGTCTTCCCAGTAGAGCATGGCGGGCTCCCGCGTCAGGCCGCAGCCGGGTAGTCGGTGTAGCCGGCCGCCCCCGCGGTGTACAGCGTGCGACGGTCGAAGCCGGCCAGCGGCAGGCCTTCGCGCAGGCGGCGCACCAGATCGGGGTTGGCGATGAAGTGGCGGGCGAAGGACACCGCGGCGCCCTGCCCGGCCGCCACGGCGGCAGCGGCGGCCGGGCCGTCGAAGCCGTCGTTGACGATCAGGCGGCCGGCAAAGTAGTCCGCCGCCAGCGCAAACGCATCGATGCCCGGCACCGCCGCGCGCATGATGTGCAGGTAGGCCAGCCCGAGCCCGGCGGCCTGGCGGGCCAGTTCGCGGTGGGTGGCTTCGGGATCGGCGTCGGACGCGTCGTTGTAGCTGTTGCCCGGATTCATGCGCAGGCCGACGCGGCCCGGCCCGATGGCGTCGGCCATGGCGTGCAGGCACTCGACCGCAAAGCGGACCCGGTTGGCCACACTGCCGCCGTATTCGTCGCTGCGCAGGTTGCTGCCGGTGGCCATGAACTGCATCGGCAGGTAGCCGCTGGTGCAGTGCAGCTCGACGCCGTCGAAGCCGGCCTCGCGGGCCCGAATGGCAGCCTCGGCATGCTCGCGCACCAGCGCCCGCACTTCGTCGGCCGCCAGCGCGCGGGGCGGATCGCAGGCCTGCATGCCGGCGGCGTCGGTGAAGATGTCGACGCGTGCGCGGATCGCCGACGGCGCGACGGTTTCGACCCCCGCCGGCTTGACGTGGCGGCTGCCGATGCGCCCGGCGTGCATCAGCTGCAGCACGATGCGGCCGCCGCGCGCATGCACCGCCGCGGTCACCCGGCGCCAGCCGGCGCTGTGGGCCGCGGTGGCGATGCCGGGCTGGCGGCAGTAGGCCTGGCCGGCGGCGCCGGGCCAGGCGCCTTCGGCGACGATCAGGCCGGCGGCCGCGCGGGCGGCGTAGTAGTCGGCCATCAGCGCGCCGGGCGTGCCGTCGGGTTCGGCGCGGTTGCGGGTCATCGGGGCCATCACGATGCGGTTGGCGAGCTGCAGCTCGCCGAGCTGCAGCGGTTCGAACAGGCTGGCCATGGCGCGCTCCCCGCTCACAGCGCGGTGACCAGCACCGCCGAGCGGCCGCCGTCGACCGGCAGCGCGGCGCCGGTGACGTAGGACGCCTCGTCGCTGGCCAGGAACAGGATGGCATTGGCCAGTTCCTCCGGCCGGCCGACGCGGCCCAGCGGAATGAGCTTTTCGGTGCTGGCGCGGGCCGCCGGATCGGCCAGCATGCCGGCGGTGGCGGGCGTCTCGACGACCGCCGGGATCACCACGTTGACGCGGATGCCGAACGGCGCCCCTTCCGCCGCCGCGGCGCGCGAAAAGTTGATCACCGCCGCCTTGGCCGCCGAATAGCCGGCCATCGACGGGGTGCCGAGGGTGCCGCAGATCGACGCCACGTTGATGATCGCGCCGCCGCGCGCCTTCATCAGCCTGAGCGCCGCCCGAGTGCCCCAGAAGGTGCCATCCACCGAGGTCGCGAAGTTGGCCGTCCAGTCGGCGTTGCTCATCGCCTCGATGGCGCCCCAGGTGTAGGCCATGGCGTTGTTCACGAGGATGTCGAGACGCCCGTGGCGCTGGCAGCAGTCTTCCAGCGCGGCGGTGTAGGCGGCCTCGTCGCTGACATCGACCACCACCGCCTCGGCATCGCCGCCGGCGGCGCGGATTTCGCCGGCCACGGCGTCGAGGGGTGCGCGGCGGCGGCCGCAGATGACGACGGTGGCGCCCTCGGCGGCCAGGCGGCGGGCGGTGGCGGCGCCGATGCCGGAACCTCCGCCGGTGATGAAGGCGATCTTGTGCTGCAGGCGTGCGGTCATGGTGTGTCTCCGATGGAATGTGCGGTTGACGCGCCGGTGGCCGGCGCGGGGTCGGTCAGGGGCGGCGGTGGGTCACGCGGGCCAGCATCACCACCGAGGCGTCGGCATCGATGCACGCCGCCAGCGCGGCGGGCAGACGCTCCGCCAGACGGGTGGAGCCGAAGGCGGCGGCGGCCGCGGCGGGGTCCGGATACCAGGCCTCGACGATCAGCGCGTATTCGTAGCCCGGCGGCGGCGCGCCATCGACGCGGTTGAGGACCAGCCGCTGCGCCGCGCCGAGCGCCGGATCGGCCCGCCAGCGCGCGGCGGCGGTCGCCGCCAGCACGCCGGCCAGCGCCGCCGGATCGGTCTGCGGCCGCAGGCGCAGGAAGGCCACCACCACGCCGTCGCCGGCCGCGCCGGCGTGGAGCACGACCTCGTCGGCGACCAGCGTGAAATTGCGGACGTAGGTGGAGAACACCCGCGGCTCGTCGGGCCGCATGATGCGCAGCGTCGCCTCGTCGCTCCAGATGTCGTCGGCCGCCTGACGATCCTTCAGGACGAGCAGGTTCACGCCGTCGTAGTCGGCCGTCGCGCCGGCCAGCGCGGCGCTGTGGGCGAGATCGCGGGAACACTGGGTGACGCCGACCACCCGCTCGCGCACGTTGGCGCACCCGGCCCCCAGCGCCGCGTGTTCGCGCCATGCCTGCGGAAAGGCGGCGGCGCTCAGGGCCGGATTGCGCCGCGCCAGGTAGATCATCTTGCAGGCCATCAGCGCACCCGGATCTTCGGGTCCGGCGCGCCCTTGCGCAGGGTCGCCAGAAAGGCGTCCAGCGCGGCCGGCGGCGCCACCTCGGGCAGGCTGTCGCGATCCGGGCGCGCGGCCCAGAAGGCCTGCCACGACGGGAACAGCGCGTGAAAGCTGCCGTCGTAGGGCGCCCGCCCCGGCCAGCGCATCTTGCGCTCGCCGAGCGGCGGCTTGTTGAGGTCGGTGGCGTACCAGTAGCAGGGCAGGCGGCGGCGGAAATACCACTGCCCGTCGATGCGCTGGTAGTCGTCCCAGTAGAGCATCTGCATGATCACCCACTCGGGGCCGGTCTCGTGCTCGTTCTTGGAATAGACGACGCCGACCGCCTGGTCGGGGCCGGTGAACTCGATGATGTGCTGCCCGAGGTGATGGGCGGTGCCGGTGAACTGCTCGCGCAGGGTGTCGTCCACCCACGCCTTGAGCGCCGCCCGGCCGGTGCCGCGGCGGCCGACCTGGATGTCCGGCGCGAAGAGGTTGACGTGGGCATCGAGGTCGCGCATGTCGAGCGACAGCGCGTAGCGGGCGGCGAGCTGGCGGATCGCTTCGGTGGACTCGAGCCGGTCGAGGCGGGCGAGAAGTGCGTCCTGATTCATCGCCGGCCTCAGAGGAAGCTCATGCCGCCGTTCACGGCCAGGTTCTGCCCGGTGATGAAGCCAGCCTCGGCGCTGGCCAGGAAGGCCACCGCCGCAGCGATCTCGTCCGGCTCGCCCATGCGCCCGAGCGGGATCGCGCGGATCATGGCCTGCGTCCATTCGTCCGGGATGCCGGACATCATCGGCGTGTTGGTGGGACCGGGGACCACGGTGTTCACGCGGATGCCGCTCGCCGCCAGCTCCCGCGCGGCGCTGCGGGTCAGGCCCAGCACCGCGGCCTTGGAGGCGCAGTAGTGGGCCGGCCCCTCGCCGGAAAAGGCCGCGGTGCTCGACACATTGACGATGGCGCCGCGCGCGCCGCACTTCTGCATCAGGCGCGCGCCCTCGCGGCAGCACAGGAAGCTGCCGGTCAGATTGACGCCGATGACCCGCGCCCAGGCCTCGTCGGGGGTATCGACGAAGGCATCCATCGAACCGATGCCGGCGCTGTTCACCACCACGTCGAGGCGGCCGAAGGCTTCTTCGACGGCGCCGAAGGCGGCGGCCACCGACGCGCTGTCGGCGACGTTGCAGCCGAGCGCCAGCACACCCCCGCCCAGCTCCGCCACCGCGCCGGCGAGGGCCGCGCCATTGATGTCGGCCGCCGCCACGCGGGCGCCCTCGGCGACGAAACGACGCACGATGGCGAGGCCCATGCCCTGGGCCGCACCGCTCACGAACACCACCTTGTCGGCAAATCTCATGCAAGTCTCCATCGGATGTGCTGCTGGTCGGGGACAGCCACGGGGGCCGGATGGGCGCCATGATTGGCGAGCGGCGCGGCGCGGGCATCGTCCAAGCTGACTAGGCGGAAGGGGCGCGACGGCGCCGCGGCCGTCGTCTGAACGGACGATGAGCGGGCCCCGGCCGGCCGCAATAATCGACGCCCGATGGCCCGTGTTGCGGGCCGACCTTGCGAGGAATCCCCATGCCTGCCCCCTCACCCGAGTCGTCCGCCGACGCCGCGCCGGCGGTGCTGGAGCGGCCGGACGACGGCGTCGCCGTGATCCGCCTGAACCGCCCGCAGGCGGCCAACGCGTTGAGCCTCGAGCTGCAGGCCCTGCTGTCCGAGCTGTTCCGCGCCGCCGGCGCCGATCCGGCGGTGCGCTGCATCGTGCTGACCGGCGGGGAGCGCGTGTTTGCCGCCGGCGGCGACATCAACAGCATGGCCGGCGTCGGGCCCATCGAGATCCTCACCCGCCACACCGAGCGCGTGTGGGCGCCGATCCGCCACTGCCCGAAGCCGGTGATCGCCGCCATCTGCGGCTACGCCTACGGGGGCGGCTGCGAGTTGGCGATGCTCGCCGACATCCTGGTCGCCGGCGAGGGGGCGCGCTTCTGCCAGCCCGAAATCCGCATCGGCATCATGCCCGGCATCGGCGGCACCCAGCGCCTGGTGCGCGCCGTCGGCAAAGCCAAGGCGATGCGCATGG
>SSSX01000322.1 GCA_015657735.1 Zoogloeaceae bacterium | reverse complement strand
CTTCGCCATCATCGGCGCCCCCGGCTCGGGGAAGTCGGTACTGATGAACGAAATGGCCTGGTCCTACCGGGCCATCGGCGCCAAGGTCTGGATGCTCGATCTCGGTCGCAGTTTCGAGAAGCTGTGCCGCAAGGCCAAGGGCACCTATATCGAGTTCCGCCCCGACGTGAATATCTGCCTGGATCCGTTCACCCACATCGTCGACATCAATGAGGACATCGACATGCTGGTGCCCGGCATCGCCAAGATGTGCTCGATGCAGCACACCCTGGAAGAGGTGCAATACAAGGCCATCTCGGCCATGGTCCTCAAACTCTGGCGCGAATACGGCAATGAGCTGCGCATTACCGGCCTGCGCGACGCCTTCAAGAGCGGCACCATCGAGGAATTAGGCGTGGTCGGCGATCAGCGCATCAAGGACCTTGCCATCATGCTCAACCCCTATTCGCGTGGCGGGCAATACGAGCGCTTCTTCGAAGGCCGCAACAACATCGACTTTTCCAATGACTTCATCGTCATCGAGAACGAGGAGCTGAAACGCCGGCCCGACCTGCATGCGGTGGTGAACATCCTGCTGCTCCACCGGATCACCGGCGAGATGTACCTCACCCGCAACCGGCGCAAGGTGCTCTTCGTCGACGAGTTGAAACAGCAACTGGGCGACATCGGCGCCGACGATCCGGTCAAGGCTGCCGTCATCGAGGAAGCCGCCCGGCGCGCCCGCAAGTATGGCGGCGCACTCGGCACGGCGACCCAGAGCGCCGACGATTTCTACGGCTCGACCCAGATGGAAGCGGCCTTCAACTGCTCGGACTGGGTTTTCCTGCTGCGCCAGAAACCAGAGTCCATCGAAATGCTCGACCGCAAGGGCCGGCTGACCATGGACGAACCGAAGAAGCGCCTGCTCAACTCCCTACGCACCGAGGCCGGCGTCTTCTCCGAGTTGTACATCTCGTCGCCGGTCGGCGAAGGCGTCGCCCGCAACATTCTCGATCCGGCCACCCACCTGCTGTTCTCCAACAAGTTGGAAGACAACGCCCCGATCGACGAATTGCGCGCCCAGGGCCTGTCCATCGACGAGGCGATCAGCGAACTGCTGCGCCATCGGGGGCATACGGTATGAAACCGAGCGCATCCCAGTTATTGGGTCATGGCTTGCTGACCCTTCTCGTGGTGAGCGCCGCCCTGGCCGCCTACGACCGGCTCGTCCTGCGCCCCGCGCTGATCATCGGGGTGGTCGACGTGGCCGAGGTGTACCGCGCCAAGGAAGCTGAATTTACACAGATCCTGACCAAAGCCAGCTCCGAGGAAGACCGGCAAAAAGCCCTGTTCATGGCGAGAACCTTTGCCCAGCGCCTGCCGGTCGCCCTCGAGGAACTGCCGCGCGAATGCGGCTGCCTGGTCGTCCTCAAGGCGGCAGTGGCCGGACCGACCCCGAACACCGTTGATCTGACGGCCACACTGCGCAGAAAGGTGACCACGCCATGAACAGCGACCCACTTCAACAGGCGGAAGCCCTTCCCGCCGCAAGACCCGGCCGTAGGTGGCGCATCCTCGGGTGGGTTGCCGACTTCCTGCGCCATGCCCGCCAGCGCTGGTACCTCTACCTGCCGATCGTCGCCATCTGGAGTCTGGCCTATGTCCGCCTCTTCGTCGATGCGACACCGCGAGTGCCAGTTCTTTTCAACTGGACGCCGAGCCTGCCTTATCGCGTTGCCTGGCTGCAGCACGGCCAGCATCCCTTGCAGCGCGGCGATTTCATCATTTTCTCGTTTGCCGGCGAGGCACAGCAGCGCTATCCGGGGCTGCAGGGTCAGCCTTTCTTCAAGATCGTCCGCGGGTTGCCGGGCGATACCGTAACCGTCACCGGCCGGCAGGTCGCCATCAATGGAGAGGACGTCGGTGTGGCCAAGACAAAGGCCTACGACCGCAGGCCACTCGCGCCGATTGCGCCGACCGTCATCCCACCCCGCTACTACTACGTGCAGGGCACCAGCCCCGACTCCTTCGACTCGCGCTACCGGGAAAGTGGCCTGATCCGGACGGAGCAGGTTATCGGTATCGTGGTCCCGCTGTTCTGAGACGCCAGCCATGCCCCAGCCCCTCATTACCCTAACCCTGTTCGGTCTTCTGGCCTTTTCCGGCGCATGGGCTCAGAGCCCTCTGGCCGGCACCCCTTTGCCAGACCACCAAGTCAGCACGCCAGTGACGCAAGGCGTTCAGCCCACTGACAACATGCCACTGGCCGACTATCTCGGCCTGCTGCGGAAAATCGCCCCCGCCGCCGAGAACGGTGCCCGAGATTACCTCGCCGCTTTCGCACGGCGCTGCGGTCGCCCCCTGACGCCAGCCGAATTGCGCCGGGCCATGGCCGACGGTGATGGCGATCCGGCACTGATGGCTTTGATTCGGGCGAACCACCTGGGCGATACCGCTGGGCGCGAACAACTCGCCGGACAGATCCGCTGCCCGGGCAAGCCGGCGCGATGAAACGCCTGATCGCCACCATTCCCCTGCTCTTCGCGCTGCTGCTGGTCACGCCAGGCGCGAGAGCCCTTGATCTGGGCGTCATCGGGCCGAGCTATGAGATCAGCGAACCGCATCTGCTGCAAATGATCGAGCAACGTCTGCGCGACAAGGAGCGTAGCGGCGAACTCAAGCGCCTGGAAGATCAAGCCCGGGAACGCGGTATCGCCACCGTGAGAAACCCGCCACCGGTCGCCGGCCTGCACACGACCGAGACGGCGCGGACCTTCTACTTCGACCCGAGCTTCACGCTCGACCGCAATATCCTCGGCCCCCGGGGCGAGTTGCTATTTGCCGCCGGCACCCGCAAGAACCCGCTGGAAGTGGTGTCGCTGTCCCGGCATCTGCTCTTTTTCGATGGACGCGATCCAGCCCAGATCGGCCGTGCCCGGCAGTTGATCGCCTTCTATCAGGGACGCGTCAAACCAATCCTGGTCGGTGGTTCCTACCTGGACTTGATGAAGTCATGGCGTATGCCGGTCTACTTCGATCAGCAGGGTCTGCTTACCCGCCGCCTGGGCATCACCCAGGTTCCCGCCCTGGTATCGCAGGAAGGACTGCGCCTGCGCATCGACGAACTGGAGGTCGCGCGATGAGCCAACGCTGCTTCGTAGCCAGACTTCCTATCCTTCTGGCGCTGCTCCTCGGCTTGTCCTCCCTGCCTGCCCTGGCCGCCGGTACCGCCACCTGCACCGGCAAGTTTCCGAATCCGATCACCGATATTTGCTGGTCCTGCATCCTGCCGATCAGCATCGGCAGTGCGCGCATCGCCAATTTCGGCGATCAGGAGGATACCGACAATCCACCCAATCCCGTCTGCAGTTGCCTGGTCAATCCGATCGTCGGTCTGTCCATCGGCTTCTGGGAGCCGGCGCGCCATGTCGAAGTGGTGCGCAAACCCTTTTGCCTCGTCTCGCTCGGCGGCGTCGACCTCGATCCGGGCATCCCGGCTCCCGAGGCGGCCCGCTTTACCCGCCCGGAAGGCGATGGCGATGGTGGCGCTTTCTATCAGGCGCATTACTACTTGAACCCGGTGATGTACTGGCTGGAAGTGGTCACCGACTTCCCTTGCCTCGAAAAGAGTTCCTTCGATCTGGCCTACATGACCGAAGTCGATCCCCTGTGGGCCGACGACGAACTCACCCTGATCCTCAATCCCGATGCCGTGCTGTTTGCCAATCCGGTCGCCATTGCCGCGTGCGCCGCCGATTGCGTGGCGGCCTCGGTCGGCTTCGGCATCCGCGAGATGTTCTGGTGCGCCGGTTGTCAGGGCGGCGTCTATCCGCTCAACGGGCACGTCCCCTACCACTTGGGTGGCGTGCGCACGGCCGCGCTGATGGCCCAGCGCTTGAGCGCCAAGATGCACCGCGAGTTGGTGGCCTGGGGCTGGCATGGCACAAACGGGCTGTGCGGGCCGTACTTCGAGCCGGTGATGGACAAGACCGCCTACAAGACCCAACTCACCTATCCCATTCCCAACACCGACAAGGAAGGCGGCCGCTGCTGCCAGCCCTTCGGGCGGACCACCGTGCTCTGGGGGGCCGGCAAGGAATACCCGGTGCGTGGCGAGGACTTCGCCTTCATGTTGTTTCGCAAAAGGAATTGCTGTGTCGGCTACTAAACTCCATCGAATCCTCGCCTCCCTGATCCTCGGCCTCAGCACCGTATTTGCTGCCGGCAGCCCGGTCCAGGCCGAGATTTCGCCGGTCGTCACAGAGGCGGACATCGAACGGGCCCGGCGTGAAACGCCAATGGTCACCGAGCAAGATATCGAGTTGGCTCGGCAGAAGTACGCCCTGCCGAGCGACGCCGAACGCCGATCCGCGCCGCTGAACAGTCCGAACCTGGAGGCGCTGCCCCAACCGGCGACGTCCACGCCGGTCGATCTGGAAGCGCTGGCTCGCGGCTATGCCGGGCAATCAGATGCGATGATGCAGGCGCAGGGGCTCACTACCGGGCCGGGGCTTTTCATCTTCGTCAGCCTGACCATGCCCCGCGCCACGCTGCAAGGTCTGGTCGACCAGGCGGCGCGGGCCAAAGCCGCCATCGTCATCCGCGGCTTCGCCAAGGGTTCGCTGCGCGAAACAGTCTCCCAGATCCAGGGCTTGATCGGCAAACAGCAGGTAGCCATCCAGATCGATCCGCTGGCCTTCGACCGCTTCGCCATCAGCAAGGTGCCCAGCTTTGTATTGGTGCGCGACGGCACACGTCCCGTTGCCTGTGCCAGCGGCAGTTGCGCGCCCGCCGACAGTTTCCTGCGCGCAACCGGTGACGTCAGCCTGGATTACGCGCTGGAGCACATGCAGCGCTCAGCCCCCGGCTTCAGCCCAGCCGCCGATATCTTCCTGAAACGCCTCAGAGGATAGGGGATCGCCATGCGCCGCCTGATCATCTGGATCACGCTGTTCTGCTTCATCACGACGCAGAGCGCCGCCATCGCCGGGCCACATGAAGAGGGCACCGCCGCCGGCCAGGCGGCCAATCCGGTCATTCGCGGCACAGTGAACATGCCCAGTGCCTCGAGCGCCGTGCCGGAGTACACCACGGCGCCACCCGAAACGGCGTATTACGGCCAACCCAACCTGTCGGGTGCAGCCAATACCCGCCTGAGCACCTGCGCAGCCAGCGCCAACGATCCGGTCTGCCAGGCCCAGGACGGGGCGCTGACCTCGGCCAACACACCCCGCCCGGCGATCTCTGCCTACGATCCTGCGGTCTCCGCCGCCCGCGACATCGCCCGCAATCCGTCGAGTGCCTTGGGCAGCCTGGCAGACTATTACTCGGGCTGCACCACCGCCGAGGTCAGCACTGCGGCGGGCACCACGACCAAGGTCTGCAACCGCTACAGCGGGGTCGGCAACTACACGACGCGGCGCGATCTGACGGTTGAGATCGACCTCCAGCCCAGTTGCATTGAAGGCACCTGGGTCGCCCACGGCCAGGTCAACCGCAACGGCGCCGACTACATGGTGGCGGAAGCGCAATGCCAGCTGCGTAGCGACGGGCTGCAGCGTTTTCGATTTTATGCGGCGGGCGGCCAAGGGGCCTGCATCGGCTGGCAGACCGTCGACCTCCCGACCGCACCAGCCACCCAGGCCAGCTATGTCACCAACCTTTCCCCGCATTGGGAGGGCCATTGCTGGAGCCCGTTCACGGTCAACATGATGCCCGGTTCAGGCTGCACGGCCGGGATGTGCAATTACACCTTCCAGTTCAGCGGTTTTGGCGGATTCGTGAAGTGGAACCTGCCCCTGTCGTTCGTCCAGCCGGCCATGGTGCAACACGAAACCGATGTCTGGGTCGACAAGAGCGCCGTGCTGAACACGGGTGGGCGCTGCACCGTCACCACGGCCGACACCTGTGTCGACGGCCCGGCGACCAAGGCCATCGAAGGCCGCGCCGTGACCCGTGCCTGCTGGTCCTATGAGCGCACGCTGACCTGCACCTCGGGCGCCCCGGTCGACGAGTGCGCACCGCTGGCCAGCAGCGGCTGTACGCCGACCAGCAGCACTTGCAAGCAAATGAATGTCGGCAGCGGGCTGTGCGAGATCACCCAGGACACCTATACCTGCCCGGTCGCCGCGCAAACCACGACCACCGCTTCGAACTGCCCGGCCAACGTTTATTGCCTGGGCGCTAACTGCTTCAATACCAGCTACACCAACGATACCGACTTCGCCCGTTCGATGTCGCTGATGGAAGCCGGACGCGAAGCCGGCGTTTATCTCGACACCAGCAAGATGCAGGTCTTCAAGGGAGAAGGCAACCGCTGCCGAGACCGCCTGCTGAAGAACTGTTGCAGTTCAGATTCGGCCGGCGCCGGCATGACCAACCAGAGCCTGTTCGGTACCGGATCGAGCCTGGTCTACGACGTGCTGATGAATTCCCAGAACCGCGAGTTCCTTTACCAGGGCATGCAGGCCTTGCTGCTCGGCGGCGGTTTCAGCGGCAGTTTCACCACCTATGGCATCACTGTCGCGGTCAATGGCACAGCACTGCCGGCCAGCTCGGCCGTTCTCTATTCCGGTGAAAGCCTGGTCGTCGCCTTCGACCCCTGGTCGCTGGTCATCGCGGTGGTGATCTACATCATCATGTCGATGTCGTCCTGCAACGAGGAGGAAGGCAAGCTCGCCATGAAGGAAGGCGCCGGTTTGTGCCATACCGTCGGCACCTGGTGCTCCTCCTGCATCCGCATTTTCGGCAAGTGCGTCTCCTGTATCGAACACAGCACCGGCAAGTGCTGCTTCAACAGCAAACTGGCCCGCATCGTCAATGAGCAGGGCCGCGTGCAGGTCGGCAAGGGCTGGGGTTCGGGGAAAAGCCCCGACTGCTCGGGGTTCACCATCGCCCAACTCCAGAGCCTCGACTTCGCGGCCATGGACCTCACCGAGTTTTACGCCTCTATCGTCCCGACGCTGCCCAACGCCGGCGCGCTACAGGGCAGCAACGCCGCACGCCTGACAACCTGCTACTACGGACAGGGGAAGTGCCAATGAAGATCGCTTACACCGCTGCCTTGATCGCCGGATTCGCAGCGTCAGTCCTCGCCGACGAGGTGCCAAGAGCCCCGGTATCGGATCCCCGACCGGTGATGTTGGCCGCCCTTCGATCCGTCGATGGCGAAGCCCACGCCATCCTCAGCGGCGAGATCGCCGAAGCGCTCACCCAGCGCTTTGCAGCCACCTCGCCGATCTATATCGATGTCACAACCGAGAAGCGCTACGCCCAGGCCGGTTGTGCTCGCTTGAATGTCAGGTTCTGGCAGGACGGGGTTCTGCTGCCCGGTGCGTCGACTTCGCGCCGCCAGACCATGGATTTCGGCATCAACTACTGCCTCGATGGCCGGCCACCGCAATCCCTGAAGTAGCCCATTCATGAATAGCCGCAAACGTCCCGCCCTCCTGCTGCTGATCTTTGCCGTGATGCTCGGTAGCCATAGCGCAGCAGCCCAGGACGCTGCCTCGCGCTATTGGGCCGACAGTTGGCGCGGCTGGCACTTCTATGAAGTGCCGGCACCCGAGGAACACGAACAACCATTGCTACCAGGCAAGACCACAGCGACTGCGCTGCCCGCCCAACCGCCGCGGGCACCGGAACTGGTCGAATTTGAACGCCTTCAGAAAACCCTGGAAGAGACGCGCAACATCGCCATCATGCGACCGAGCGAAGCCAATGTCAGGCGTTACATGGAACTGGAGTCCCAGGTCGTCGCCCGCGCTTCCTACTTCGCCGACGTCGCCCAGCGCGTGGCTTGGGTCACACCCCAACTGGACCCGACCCTGCAGGGCCGCCCGGTCAATGCCAAGGCCCTGGAGGTTTTCGACCAAGCCGAGTTGGTCGATCGCTCGCACGCCATTGCCGATCTGAGCAAGGATCACGTGCTGTTCTTTTTCTACCGCTCGGACTGCCCGTATTGCCATGCCTTCGCACCGACATTGGCCGCCTTCCAGGTCCGTCACGGTATTCAGGTCGTGGCCATCAGCGTGGACGGTGGTCCGCTGCCGAGTTTCCCCAATGCCCGCCCGGACAACGGCATTGCCAGCACCCTGAAGGTCAACCAGGTACCAGCCGTTTTTCTGGCCCAGCCCTTCACCGGAAAGATCTCTCCCATCGGCTTCGGCGTGCTCTCCGAATCCCAGTTGCTCGAACGCATCGCCACGGTGTCCGCTCCGCAAGCCGAGGCCATGCAGCCCACAACCACGCAAGGTCTCGCCCTACCCCCGGAGGCGCCATGACACATTACGACCATCCCAATTTCCGACGTGGCGCTGCTGCCGTCCTGGCCCTGCTACTGGCAATCCCATCCTTTCAACTGCAGGCCGGCGATCTCAACAGCGAAGTGAACAACATGTTCAACAATCTGGGTGCCATCGGTAACTACACGGCACCGGGCGCCTTCCGCGGCCAGACCTTCAATACCTACACCGGCGGCAACCTGATGATGCGCTCGCCGAACAAGGTTTATCAGTTGGCCGCCATCCAGTTCCCCAGCGCCAAGGCCGGCTGCGGCGGTATCGATGTCTTTGGCGGTTCCTTCTCACACATTTCGGCAACCGAATTCAAGAACATGCTGAAGAACATCACGGCGGCGCTGCCGGGGATTGCTTTCCAACTCGCCTTGGAGGCGGTCTCGCCGCTGCTCGGTGGACTGACCAAATGGGCCAAGGGACTGGAAACCTGGATCAACAACGCCCGGATCAATTCCTGCGAGACCGCCAAGGCCATAGTCAGCACCGCAGCCGAATCGATAGGCTACAGTTCCCAGGAAACCTGCGCCGATCTGGCCATCGAGATGGGCATGGAAAGCGACCGGGATGCAGCGCGGCGGCGCTGTGCGACGGATCGGCCCAGCATTCTGTCCACGGCACGCTCCTCAGCCGACCCGAAGGTGAAAAACAAGGCGCCCTTCGTCGGCAACCTGACCTGGAAAGCTTTGCAGTACACCGGCGCCTATCTGGATGATCAAGAACGCGAACTGATCATGAGTCTGGTCGGCACCATCATCTATTACCCGGAAGAGTCGGCCCGTGACCCCGAGCCGATCGCCCCGACGCTGACCTCGATCAGCCAGTTGCTCTACGGCCAGGGTGCGGCCGCCGGTACGGATGTCGTGCAGCATGTCTTGAAGTGCAACGACTACAGCAATTGCGACGTGGTCACCCTGAACACCGCGTACACCCACACGCCCTTTACCGCCAAGGTCGAAGCGATCATGCGCTCCATTGCTGAGAAGATCACGACGCGCACCGCCATCCCCAATAACTCGGCCGAGGTCGGCTTCGTGAACCAGACCACCGAACCGGTCTACAAGATGCTCTCCATCGGTACCAGCATCCCGGGATCGGGCTTGGCCGACAGCCTGATCGCACAGTATCGCGACGTGATTTCCGTCGACTATGCCTATGTCTTCCTCGAACGCAATCTGCGTCTGGGCATGGCCGCGCTGGACAAGAACTACACCCTGCAGCAGTCGCAACGCGAGCAGGCCAACCAGGTCCGTCAGCGAGCGCAGGCCATGCTCATGCAACTCTCCCAGGAAAAGAATCTGCTCTACCAGAAGGTCGGCTCCTTCCGGGCGGTATCGAACCACCTGGAGCAACTCGAACGCCAACTACGCTCCAGCATGCCGCAACACGTGATGGACATGCTCGGCCAGCAGGCTGCTTACCTGTCGAAATAGAGACGATGCGATAGCGCGACCGGAGAAAGCAGCATGTGGGAAATCTTCGCCTACCAGAATGCCGACAGCCTGTTCGGCGTCTTCAATGCCGCGGCGGCGATTCACGCCTCAGGCGACTACGCCGCCGCCCTGGCGGCCGTGGCCTTCTGCGGATTTGTGGCCGCCCTGATTGCCTATGCTTTCGCCCCCGAGAAGTTGCAGGGCTGGAAGTGGCTGGGCACCGTCGTGCTGGTTTTCTCGGTACTGATCGTGCCCAAGGTCACGGTGGGCATCGTGGACAAAACCGGCGGATCTGCCGTCAAGATCGTCGGTAACGTACCCTTCGGTGTGGCCGCGCTGGGCAGCATCACCAGCACAATCGGCAACACGCTGACCAGCCTGTTCGAAACGGCCTTCCAGGTTATCCCGGGCGTCGGAGCGCTCCCTGTCGAACTGAGCTACCAGCAGAACGGACTGATGTTCGGCAACCGCCTGATCCGTGAAACCGGCAATGTAGTGTTCCAGGATCCGGCCTTCCGCACCGACCTGATCAATTTCATCCACAACTGCACGACCTACGACCTGATCGACGGCACGCTTGATCCGGCAGTCTTTTCTGCATCGGACGATGTCTGGCCACTGATGGCCTCACCCAATCCGGCGCGCTTTTCCACGCTAACCGGTGCCGGCGGCAGTGTCGGCGTCGATACCTGCCCCAACGTCTATCTGAGCCTCAATGGCCGCTTGCCAGCCCAGATCACCCGCATCCAGGGGCGCCTGGCTTTCCAGCTCAACCCGACCTTGCCCGGCGCTGCCGCCGCAGCGGCCATCGCCGGACAAATCCAGCAGGCCTATCTCAAGAACAGCATCGCCACCGCGGCGGCAACGGCGGCCGATCTCATCCGGCAGAACGCCATGCTCAACGCGCTTGAGGACACCAGCAAGATCGTTGGCCAGAAGGTCAATGATCCGGCGGCGATGGTGTTGGCGGTTGGTCGAGCGCAAGCGGTGGCCCAGCAGAACGCCTCCTGGCTCAATTACGGCAAAGTGGCCGAGCAGGCCCTGCCGGTTTTTAGAAACGTGGTCGAGGCGGTCACCTATGCGATGTTCCCCCTCATGGTCCTGCTGCTCCTGCTCACCAGCGGACGGGAAACAATGCTGGCCTTCAAGGGCTATGCGGCCGTACTGATCTGGATTCAGCTGTGGCCACCGCTCTATGCCATCCTGAACTACATGGCCTCAATCTATGCGGCCTACGACCTTGCCGCTGCGGCCGACCTTGGGACGGGGAGCAAATCACTGGCATTGCAGACAGCTTCAACGATCTATTCGCGGGCGATCTCGGGTGAGGCCGTTGTCGGTTACCTCGCCATCAGCATTCCATTCATTGCCTGGGCCGCCCTGAAGCGCATGGAAAACTTCGGAACAGCGCTGGTCGGTGGCTTGTCGGGGTTGCAAGGAATGATCTCGGGCGGCACCTCAGCAGCCACCGTTGGTAACGTCTCGATGGGAAACGTCGGCATGGACCAGATGCAACTGGCGCCCAACCGGACCTCGGCGTTCATGAGCAGTTGGCAAAACGACCTATCTGGAAATACGTTCTCGTCGAATGCACTGACCGGGCGTACGGCCGTCAGCCTGCTGCGCAATCAGGGGTTTGCTTCCCGGATGGTTTCGATGCGGGTATCGGAGCAAGACGTCGCCCAAGCCAGCAAGCAGGTCGATGCAGCTCAAAACGAGAGTACCGCAGCCAACACCGAACGCTCAGCCATCTTGTCAGAGGCATTCTCTCGAGGATTGAGCAAATTGCGCTCATCGCGTAGTAGCAGCGGCTCCACGTCCAGCAGCTTCGAGCAAATGGGAGAAACGTTGAACGAGATGAATCAAATTACCAAGAGCGTCGCGGAAAATACAGGACTGAGCCAAGCGCAGGTCGCACGCATCGCTTTCGGTGCAGCCGGGCATGTCGGGATCAACACAGGTTTCGCTGGAGGCCAGTTGAGAGCAAGTGCGGAGAAATCCTATCTGTCGAGTCTATCGCTACAGGAGCAGAAAGCGCTGGCCAGCATGAGCGGAGAGCAGTTGGTCGCGTTCAAGCAATTTGGCGACAGGGTATCCCGAGATAGCAGTTTCTTGAATGCAGTCTCCAGCGACTCCCGCGACGCCCAGGAAATGTCGTCCCGGCTCGGTTCAACTGTCGCGCGCTCCGAACGAGCCGAAGCGAGCCTTGCCGAGCGCACCAGCTTTGCCGAGCGGGTATCCTCGGCGTATGAAAAAGGTGAGTCCATTTCCATCGACATTGCACAGGACCCCCACAATCTTGAGATGTTTATGCGCTACGCCGAGGAATACGGCGGCGACAGTGCGGCAGTTCATGCCTTGATGGAATCGGAATTGGCTCGGCAGTCCCCGCGCCCAAACCGGGTGTTTTCCGACGGGACGGCACTGCCTGCTTCCTTTGGGGAGATTCGGGATCAACATATACAGCAGCGAGGCAATACTACGCTGACACCCGACATCATCCATCAGCATCAATCCAATCGTGATCAAATCTCACACTTTGAGAATGCCGCCCCATCCCGAGGGAGCGCACCGGCGACATCACCAATCCGAGAGGAAGTTCATGCCCGCGGTAATCAAATTCGCTCAGACGCTGGATCACGCCGCGCTGACTTCGACTCCAAGGCTGAGATCATCAAGACGGATGATGGAACGCTCGCATCGAAGAAATCGCTGCTTGTGCAATCGGGAAAACAGGTAGGCAGAGACGCAGGAGCGACATTCGACAATGCCAAAGAGGTGGTGAACGACTTGCTCAAGAAAAAGTAAGTCATCAGCCGGCGGAACCTCGATCCCAGCGATGCATTTCGCCCCCATTGCCCCCTGGTTTCGTAAACGGTGGGTGCCCTTCATCACGCCAGTAGTTTGCCGCCATGTCTTTCGATGAAGTGCCATCACTTGGAAATTTGCTTTCGCCCCACCCAAGGGATCGCCTCTTTTTTCCGATGCAGGCCAGAGCACCGCTGATGGGCACCGCGAAAAGTACGCCAACGCCCATCATCACAAGGCGGGTTCCCCAATCGCTATCCATAACGGAGAGCCAACCGATCAGGGCGCCCACTGCAATGAATCCGATAAAAATGAGTTTTCTCATCTCAGCCTCCTAAATTCAGAGTACCTCTGGTGGCACTGGTTGCAAGCTATGGTGACCTATCCAGCTAACATTTCCACTACCAAGAGCAGGCATCGAAAATGAATCTCATATGGAATCATCTTTTTCTAAGCAGCAATACCGTTCTTGCTCGAAAGGAAATGTACAAAGCAGATACTTTGACTGCTGAACATCAAACCAATCAACACACAGAACTCGATACCCTTTGCTCGGCAAAAATGAACTTTTTCTACCATCCTGAGGACTCATTCATGCGTGCAATCTTGGTTAAGTTTGTCGTACTATAGAGTCCATCAACAGAAGGAGTTTTGCTTTGAAGTCCGCACACGTGGTTTCATACAACGGGTATCCCTTGTCCAAGAAGGATCGGCAAGAGGCTTTTGTTGTCCGTGCAGGAGACCAGCGCTTGTCTCAGGAGCAAGCGATTGACCAAGCTCGTCTGATCCCAAAGAGTGTCGTTTCGCAGTTCAAGGTGGTTCGCTGGGTTAGATAGCCCGCTTGCTGCATGCAGACTAGCAGCCCCTCAGATTTAGGCTGGTTTACTCCACCAGACCTCGACCTCCTCTTCACAGCACTTTCTCGATTACCAAATCCAGGCTCCGTAATACTTATCGGAGGCCAGTCGCTCTCGTTCTGGGTGGATTACTTCGACATCCCTATGCCGAGGTTGGAATCCTTGTATTTGACCCAAGATGCAGACTTTCTTGGCACACATAGAGATGCTGAGTTGTTGGCCAAGGAACTGGGAGCTGAGATCAGGCTTGCCACTATGGACGATAACACGTCGAACTTGGCGACATTGCTCTATCAAGGCGTTGAGGGAAAGAAGTTGCTGATTGACATTCTGAGCGTAGTTATCGGTCTTGACGAGTCGGAAGTAAAGAAACGCGCCATCATGATAGAGGGACGCGGACAACAACTTCATATCCTTCACCCATTACTCTGCCTTAAAAGCCGCATCGAAAACCTGAGGACGTTACCAAGCAAGCGCAACGGCAATGGAATTTCACAAGCTCAAGTTGCCGTTGAGGTCGCCCGGAAGTACATTCGAGCGCTCCTTTCTCAACCCACAGAGCGGGATGCCATCAATGCCGCGCATCAGATCAAGGATATGGCCTGGAGCCGCGCGGGTCTTTTCGTTTTCAAAGAGTATGGAATTGACCTTCTTCGTGCAGTTGAACCAGAAAAATTTCACTCCGTTCCTTTCCGGGAAAAGGACTGGCCGAATATTCTTCGATGGATAACCGATAGACGAAATCGCTCTGGTCGTACGGCTCTTCGCCTAGAAGCTATGGCCCTAGCAAAGAAACACCAAGGGTAGATAGGCCACGCAATAAAAGTCCGAGTGAACTCTTTTCCAATTTCGTCAGGCTGATGAAATATTGAGCGGAACTGCCAGCAATGCTGGTAGTGGATCAATTCAACGCATGTCCGAAAAATGTAGTCATATTTCGGACATGCTATAGAGATGGTCCTGCACAATAAAGGCAAAGACTTTCGATTACCTTGCCGATGGTCCTTCGGTATTCACCCCCTCCAAGCGGCCCTTTTTAACCAACTCTCTCTCAACATAGTCGACCGCCTTCATCAAACTCGCCGTGTTCTGCATGGTGATCCAGGCATCTGCCAAGTTAAACGCCTCAGCCAGCGACCGGCCTTCATCATCCGTCGGGGCCCGCCCCTCGCGGATTAAGCACACGATAAGCTCTTGCGCCACGTCGAAGGTTTCCTCAAGTTCATTGCGCCCATAGAGGTAGCACAACGCACCGGAAAGATTGAATACACCGGCCAGCGAGCACGCATAGTCAACATCGTATTGCCCAGCCAGTAGCATTTGGAGATGCATTCTGGGAGCGATGACAATGTCAGCTTTCTGCTTAGCTGTCAGGGGCTTGGCGACCGGTCGTATGGTCCGTTTGCTTTTCTTGCGCATACGCACATTTTAGCGTGCGCCACGACACCAGCGAATGTAGGGTTTCTGGGCGCCTCGAGTTCGAGTTGGGAGACAACGTAGCCTCATAGAGACGAAGGTTGCCACCGTTGGCCTGTTTCGCTCAATCGGGCGGCAATGCACCGCTACATGCCGTCCAGCCTTGAGAGGGCTCAAACGACAGCTTCTCTATCCAGCCACCACCAGAGAGCGGTCCTGATGTTCGTCTCTGACCCGTCGTGCATCGGCAAATGAATCGATCCCGGCGCAGTCACGCGTGACCAAATCAAGCTCAACCCGGCCCCCAGTCGGCGAGTTAGTCCAGTAGTAACCCTCAAGCCGCGAATCGCCAGTGGTCAGACGGAGGTCACCGAATCCGGTGGTAATCTTGTTCTCACCCAAGTGAAGACGCTGCATTTCGAAGACGTATTTCAGTTGCGCTCGGGCACTTCTGGGATCAACGACCAAGGTCTCGAGCGTCGAGTGTGCGGGCTGCATCGACGTATACGACTGGATAGTGAGAAAGAAATAGGTCTGCTTGATCACAAATGCAATTTGTATCGGATCCATCGGATTTGCCGCGTCCGCGGACTTGAAGTCGGTAAATAACTCGCCCCACCACAAACCGTGAACCATACGGCGGCCCAGCAACCAAGCAAGCCATGATCGAGTCCAGTTGAGTTTGGAGAATGCGAGTACAAGAAGGGGCGGTATGCCGATCGCAGTAGAGGCAGTTTGTAGGAGAACCTTCAGCGGGGCTTCCTGTAGTTCGCTCCATCGAAGAAACATGATTCCAATCGCTACCAATAAGGCTGCTCCTATGGACACCCGAATCAGGCGCACCAGATCAGCGTAGGTCAGGCTAACCGGCATCATGGGAGTACCTCATTCAAAATGAGCGCTCCCGATTCATATATTGACACTACTCGTTCCTGCGTCAGAAGGCCCACCATCACGATTCCGCTGACTCGGGATGCGAGCAGTGCAGTCATGTGACGTGCTCCGGTCGCGCGCGGCAAAGCGTCCCCCGTGTCAGGCAGAGGGGGGGCAATGAACTGGCAAAGGTGGGTAAGGCATACCGAATTTGCTTGCACGAAGTGAAAGCCATCGTGCCACCGTGACGATCTTCTGGCTGTTCGGGCCAACACGTCGCTTATAGCACTGAGACCGGAAACCGGAAGGTCAAAACTCTCGGTTCCGGCGACCTCTAGAGGGAGGAACGACAGCGTAGCAAGCGAATCGTAGAAAACGATACCAAGACCGGAAAAATCATCTGATAACTTGGGCGCAGTCAGTGTCAGCAGTTGAAGGGCAAGGAGTGCTTGAGGCGAGGGAATATCGGTTCTCCAGGCCGGCTTTGGCGCATTTGTCATACCGATGATTTCATTAAAAATTGCGACCTACCTCCGTCTCTCGGATGCTGGCCCGAGCAAGCGCGTGTCGACTTTTGTCCCAAATTTCATTAATCATACTTGAAACTTGCGCGAGTGACCCCATGTGCCAAATGGTTATCCACCTGTTTAGCGCAATAGCCGATATGCCGAATGAAGCGCGGTACGAAAGGCTTGGCGCAGCTATACAAACCTTAAGCTGTGCCTTGTGCCGTCCACCTAATCCACCCACACCCACCTCAAGCCCTACATGCTCAATCTAAGCGCACTTTTCTACACCGAGGTCGATTCCGAGCCATGCCTCTTTGGAAACCTCGAACTTCTCGACGAAGATCGAGAAATAATCGCCGAGGCAAAAAACACTGTCCGGATGGCTTTGCGTGACGGCATTCCACGCGTGTACAGAGAAGAGGGACACCCTGGCGAAGTACCGCAGCCGCGGTTCTTCACGCAGGGATCCTGGGCCTACAAGACCCTGAACGCGCCCGCGCAGGCGCCTCAACAGGCCGATGTCGATGATGGCTGTTACCTGCCGCTTAGCTTCCTGATCCAAACCGATAAGCCCAGCGTCGCGGCCGACGTGTTTTTCGAGGTGGCGGAAAAAGCTCTTCAACCGCTTGTGGATGAACGGGGATGGACTCTATCGGGCAAGCCCACATGTATCCGCATAGAGATTAGCGACTTAGCACACATCGACGTTCCTCTGTACGCGATCCCGGACAAGGAGTTCGCCACCTTGGTCAAGGCCGAGAACGTCAGGCGTGCCGCGCTCGATAGCGTCGCGTTCGCCGAGGCCGCTGCGGACAGTTGGGACGAAATGCCAACAACCAAGGTTCTGCTAGCTCACCGTGAGGACGGATGGACTCACTCGGATCCCCGGCCAGTCAAGAAATGGTTCGTTGACCAAGTTGAAAAGAAGGGCGTTCAACTTCGTCGCATCGTGCGCTATCTCAAGGCCTACCGGGACTGGACGTGGCCGGCCGGCGGCCCGAGCTCCATTCTGTTGATGGCTGCTGCTGCACCGTTGTTTTTCAAACAGGATCGACGCGACGACCAGGCACTGCTTGAAGTCGTCAAAGGTTTGCCATCCGCCCTCCGCAACGGCGTTAACAACCCGGCAAACATCGACGAATCACTGACCGACCGTCTTCGCGCATCCAGCAGCGAGGTCGATATGGTGGAGCAGGCTGCCTCTAGTTTTGAAGAACTCGGGCGGCAGTTTCAGGCAGCACTGGATGCAGGCAATGCCGCCCAAGCCTGTGCTTGGATGCGTAAATTGTTTGGCCCGCGCTTCCCTGACCGACCAGATTGTGCCAAGGTCAGTGCAGCGGTGTCCGCGGTTGCAGCAGCGATCGCCGCATCTCCGGCGATCGCTGGCCCCTCCGAGTTAATGGGACGGACTCGTGCTGGATGAAGTTCACCAGGGTCGAGATACCCGACTTGGTCGCTGCCTTGCACCAAAGGGGATTTACGTACATCGGCCCAGGTTGGCGCGGGTGGATGAAATTCACCGGCGAGCTGAAACTCAAGAGTCATAGCCACGCTTGTGAACTCGCCGTTTCGCCCCGCCTTGATGAGATCCCTCGCGTCTGGCTGACTCCGTTACCCGTTGGTCGACACGAGATTCATCCGCACTTAAGCGCGAATGGCTACCTGTGCTATCTGGCGTTGGATTCGGTCATCTTCGATTTCTTCGATCCAATTGGACAGACGCTGAGATGCCTGGAGCGCGCCGAGGACGTCTTGGAGTCCATACTCGCCGGAGAGATGACCGAAGACCTTGCCGAGGAGTTTCACGCCACCTGGGGTGATACCGTCTGCCTAGTGGATGTAAATGAAGGCAAACTTGGAGTTCAGGAGGCCTACTCATTCGGCCTAAAGCGGGTGGGTGTGGTTACAGATGACAAGGCTCGCACGCGGGCAAAGCTTGAAGCCATTGGCGGAGGGCTGCCACCTAGCATGATGGCGGCTGTTCGGGTGCGGACAGCGTCGCAGCCGATGCCCCTGCAGCGTGACTGGCCACCGAAAACTGTACAGGACTTTCTGCAATGGCAGTCCGCTCTCGACCCTGCATGTCGAAAAAAAATTGAAAACCAGCTACTGAGGCTCTATCAGCGCAAGGCCGCGCGAGCACTGGTTATCATTGAATCGCCGGTCGTGCAGTACGGATTTGACGTGGAATTTAAACCAGCTAACGCCCAGCCAGGGAAGCCGACGCCGTTGCGCGAGGCCATGTATCGCCTACCGATTCATCCTGTCTCGATCTACCGCATCGATGACAAGTACATTGCTGAACGCAACTTGCCCGGCGGCAGGACTCTCGCCGGGTTACGGATTGTCCTCGTCGGGTGCGGTACGATTGGCGGCTACTTGGCCGAGATGCTGGTGAAGGCTGGCGCGGGCACAGCTAGAGGTCAATTGACACTGGTAGACATGGGGTCGATGGAGCCAAATAATCTCGGCCGGCACCGGCTTGGATTCCCTGCACTGCTCAAGCGCAAGGCCGTTGCGATGCGCGAAGAGTTGCAGCGAGTCGCCCCAGGCGCCAATGTCGTGGATATCTGCGGCGACGCCAAAAATGCAGTTCTTGGCCAGTTGGACCTCCTGATCGATGCGACTGGTGAGCAAGGTCTGACAGACTGGCTCACGTGGCGATATGCAGCAAATACACCGTTTCTGGCAGCTTGGGTTGAAGGCGCAGGTCTTGCAGTGCGCGCCTTGCTAAAAGCCTCAGCGAAACATGCCTGTTCGCGCTGCATATCGAGGCCACCACTGGCAGCACAGTACCGAGTGTTTGACACGCCGCCAGATATCATAATTCGGGGGCATGGCTGCGAAGGGCTTTACGTCCCGTTCCCGGCATCGGCTTCCATTCAAGCGGCGGCTCTGGCCATGGAGATGGTGCAGGCGTGGGTCGACAATGCGGACTCGCCGACCTTCCGCACCCGCGTTCTTGACCAGTCGCGTGCCGTGCAGTTTAAGGATTGCTCACCGCCGCGTCATGAAGGGTGCCCGGCATGCGGTACCTGAGCGACTGGTCACTTGACGACGGCAGCCTATTGCTAAATTTCTCCGACGACGTCCTGCAGGTCTTCGCTGACCATGTGCAGACGGACACAAGGCCGGAAAGCGGCGGTGTGCTTCTCGGCACGGTTCACTCAGGCGGCCTGCTGGTCACTGTAGCCACCAAGCCGACTCGATGGGATCGGCAGTTCCGCTACCTCTTTGAGCGGTTGCCCTTCGGACATCGGGCGATCGCGCGTCGACTCTGGCGAGGCAGCGGTGGCCTCACGCGATACATCGGCGAATGGCATACGCACCCACAGGACGATCCATCTCCTTCGTCCATTGACCTTGACGAGTGGCACAAACTCGCCAAGGTGCGGTTGGATGAGAGGCCGCTGTTGGCTGTGATAGTGGGACGAAGCAGCCTATACGTCGAACTGACCCACAAAGATGGCTACCGCAAGATACTGAAGGTCTGCTGACGTAGCGCTGCCTAAACACCTACGGATGCTGTGCAGCTTTATGTAGACAGACTGCAGCGGGTTGCGCACGATGTGCTGGACAGCGCAAATGCACACGGGAACACGGCAGGCCGGGTAGCCTGTCCATTCATCGGCACGATGCAGTCCATATTGTTGAGCGCCCCCTCTTTCTTTTCGGGTTAGCGTCTACGCCGAAATTTGCTGAATAGCTTTGTATAGGCAGGTCTCGGCGGGTTTCTTGCAGGATAATTGACGTCTTTAACGGTTACAGGGACTCGACGAACTGCATAAACTTGTCCGTTGAAACGAACAACGCAATCCATGAAGTGGAGGCCAGCGTATGCAGTGTGTTCATCGGCTTCGAGCATCCTAATGCCCATGCGACGGTGGCCAAGGTCACCGATGTAATCCGACTCCTCGCCGTCATTTCGTACGGTCCATTCCACGGAGGCGTATTCCGGAATAACATGAGGGTTCACTATTTTGAAAATCAGGTCACAGTCTTTCGGGACGCTGGGAACCTCATTTCGGTGCTTGCCGATTGGCTTTTTCGAGACTCGGTCAAAGACCTCAATTTCAATTTCCGGAAGCACCATGATTGCTCGCCCAGAAACTTCCTCGACCACCTCGACTTCCTGAGTTGGCGGCAGCGGCATCAGGAAGGAAAAAACTTCTGACCACGCAAGGGCTGCCGCAGCTTCGTCCTGTTCAGCTTCTGCGTTTTCAGCTGCGTTTCGAAGGGCCTGTAGATTGGTCAGGAATACATCCCAGTGCTCATCCGGAATCCGGTTCAAATTCTCAGACTCATCAATCGGATTAAGAACAACTCGGTCGTCAAAAAGGCGCTCGTGCATATCCTTGATGACCAAGACAAGTGCGTCTTCGTCATCCATTCCGACTAAGCGGCTCAACAAGTGTTTTTCGAAGCTCTCAGCAGCCAATACCGTGAGCAATATTGAGGAGGGTCTCGCCGCGGCAGACTCTACAAAGGCCACTGCTGCCCAACCTTTCAAATATCGAACGAGCCTGCGTAGCTGCTCTCTATCATCACCCCACACGACGTTCTTAAACCACTCGTAGATGGCCTTCGGGTCGCTGTCCTCCCATGCCCCAGACAAACAAGCTAATCGACGTGTGTCAGTTGATTTTTCGAGGTGATACACCGGGGTGTCAATGTGGAATTTTTTCTCGTAAATGGCTCGTGAGCAGCGTTCTTTTGGTGGCTCGGCAATGCTCTTTACATCGGCATTCAGTGATTTGAAGACCAGCAGCTCTCGTTGAACCCATTCTCTCAATTGGGTCGGAGCCGGTGTGGCGTTACCATCGTTTTCCCACTGAAAATAAATACCGACATCGACGTCGTATTCTTCGTCCACGTGAACTGGCCGAATCAGCGTTCCATATTTATATGAGCCTTGTAGCCAGGTAGAAATCGGGTACCCGTAATCGGTGTAGAGCGCTTGCTTTAGGTGGTCCGCGAGTGCATTCCATTGAATCTGGAGAAACTCACGCTGCTCTGTTGTCGGGGTAACTCGTTTCAGGAGAGTTTGCTCACCTGCACCATTAAATAGAGATGCCGCTTTGCCCAAGGCCTTAGTCCTTAATCAGTTGTAATTGTGGGTTATGCGATAAGAATACGGGCAGTTTAGTGGTAAGCACATCTGTGACAGCTTTTTCAGCTAAGGCAAGCAAGGTTTTCTTGGCCGCTTCGGTGGCTACGTCCAGCCCGAGGTCTTTTGCCTGCTCTTGGGAAGGTTCATGGTCAATCCGGAAATATCGATCTTTTAGGCGATGAGAAACCAGTTGGTCCACAAACTGCTGTTGTGCCGAAATCATTACTGAAAACAAGCGCTGGTCCTGCATCCAATCAGCAACGCCGAAGTCACGACCCGAGCTAAACGAAAGGGAATAGCTTTGAGTTGTCGTTCCTACGCTCAGGATTCGCAAGGCAGCTGCCGGGACTTCAAAAAAGTGCTCTGCCTCATGTGCAGCAATCAAATCAGGCGCATTGGCAAATAAGCCACCGTCTGCGTAGAGGCATCCTTGAACCTCTGCCAATTCGAAGAATGTTGGGGCTGCAGCAGTTGCCAAAGCAACATTAACAGCCTTGAGTTTCCAATCCCGATTCCATTCACGCTTGTGCCGTGTTTTGAATACCTGCGGTGTTCCTTGGGTAACATTTACGGCAGGAATTGCTACCGGATGAATAGCATCTCCCAAGGTGGCATTCGCGGGTATGAGCTCAGAGATGGCATCCCGCAGAGGAGATGTCGAGTACCTGGCCTTCCTTGCGTGCCTCCACAAGTCCAACCCAATTTTGAGTTTGCCTTCTGGCGGCTCGTGAATTGGGAAAATCTTCGCACCATGCTCCAGAAACACTTGTACCACTCGGGCCATTGGCACTTCGAATGCAACTGCTAGCGCTACGATGCCACCGATGGATGTGCCGCAAGTCAGATCAAAACATTGGCCTATTGGCTTTTGCAGATGGTCTTCAATAACTGCCAATGCCTTTGCAGTAAAAAGTCCCCTGTAACCGCCGCCCGTTAGGGCCAATGCTTGAAATGGTTGGTCTACAGTCCAAGTCATCGTAATACCCTTGTCTTTCCAGTTAGAAGGTTACGCACGAGGCCTTGTTTCTTAAGACACAGCTTTTCGGACTCTTGCGATATGGTCTGGCCACAGAGTCTCCAACCAATTCGTTGAGTGGTATTCAGGCTGGTGGGGCAAGATGCTGCAAATTATGCCACTACACCACACAAGCCGCTGTTCGACCGCCGAGTTCTCTTGCAGGCTGAACCGGCCACATCGTTGACTTCGCTTTGAAGGCCCCCAATGGCCGTATAGGCCAAATTATGTGAAATGGCCCCACTGCAGGAATAGCCGCCTTGCTGTATCTAGCGCCTTATCGACTTCCCTGCTACTGAGTGGCAGAAAGTAAGTTGGCACCTCGAGATATTTAGAATCTGGCGCATCAATCCGCTCAGGAAAACTCCACATCCACAGGAACCACGAAAGTAGTCCCATAACAGCCCATGAATCTGTGGGGGGAATTGTGGGGGGAATTTTCAAAAATCAGAGCCTAGAATGAACTTAGGCCAATCCGAGGATTGGCCTAAGTCATTGATTCTCTTGGTCGGGGCGGCGGGATTCGAACTCGCGACCCCTTGCACCCCATGCAAGTGCGCTACCAGGCTGCGCTACGCCCCGACAAGCCGGCTATTATACCTAAAAACCGAAAGTTTCAAAGCCGCAACATCTCGATAATCGACTGCAATTCGGAACGCAATCCACCCGGCACTTTTCCGGACTCGGCAACGTCCTGGGCCACGACCTCGCCCGCCCCACCTTCATCGAGGCGATTACGCGCGCCGCTGATGGTAAAGCCCTGGTTATAAAGGAGTTCGCGGATACGACGAACGAGCAAGACTTCGTGGTGCTGGTAATAACGGCGGTTTCCCCGGCGCTTGACCGGTTTGAGTTGATTGAACTCCTGCTCCCAGTAGCGCAACACATGCGGTTTGACACCGCATAGTTCGCTTACCTCGCCGATGGTGAAGTAGCGCTTGGCGGGAATCGGCGGCAATTCGTCGCCACCGCCGGTTTTATGCCGTGGTTCCATCGAAAGCTAGCTCAACGTCCGATTTCAATTTCTGGCTGGCATGAAAGGTCACCACGCGCCGCGCCGTGATGGGGATTTCCTGCCCTGTCTTGGGATTCCGTCCGGGACGCTGCGGCTTGTCGCGCAGCTGGAAATTGCCGAAACCGGACAACTTGACGCCATCCCCGGTTTCCAGCGCATTGCGGATTTCTTCAAAGAAAGCTTCGACCATGTCTTTGGCCTCACGCTTGTTGAGTCCAACTCTTTCGAAAAGAAGGTCGGCGAGTTCGGCTTTGGTTAACGTCATCGTTATTGTTCCGTCAGGCACGCAGTTGAGCACCGAATGCCTGTTCGAAACAGGACACCAGCTGCTGCATCGCAGCATCAACTTCCGAATCTTGCAAAGTGCGTTGAGTATCTTGCATAACTATACGAAACGCAAGACTTTTCTTGTTTTCCGGGACACCCTTTCCAACGTAAATATCGAACAACTGGACGTCCTGAATGAGGCCGGTTTTCTGGCTTTCGATACCGTCGAGCAGGGTCTGCAAAGCGAGGTCGTGATCGACCACGATGGCCAGGTCGCGAACGACTGCCGGGAATTTTGAAACCTCAGCGTAGGCCGGCACGACGACTTGCTTGATCGATTCGAACTCCAGTTCGAAAACGATAGGCGCATGGGGCAAATCGTATTTTTGTGCCCATTCCGGATGCAGTTCGCCGATGCAGCCGATTTCGCGACCTTGCAGGAGAATCCGGGCGGCGCGCCCGGGATGCAGGGCCGGATGGGCGAGCTTCTCGAAGCGCAATTCGGCAGGAGCCAGCAAGGCCTCGATGTCGCCCTTGACGTCGAAGAAATCGACCTTGCGCCCGCCGCCAGCCCAGCTTTCCGGCAAGGCGCCGCCGTAAGCCAGTCCGGACATTTTGAGGGGCTGGCAAAAACCGGCAACCGGTGCGCCAGCCGGATCGCGCCGGAAGACGCGACCGACTTCGAAGAGACGGACCCGGCTCTGCTTGCGCTTCAAATTGGTCTGCAGGTTGTCGACCAGCCCGCCGAACAGGTTGGAACGCATCACCGCCATCTGGCTGGCGATCGGGTTGGCCAGGCGGATCAGTTCGGCTTCGTCGGTCTTGCCGGCGAAATCGGCTTCCCAGGCGGTGTCGACGAAGGCGTAATTGACCACTTCCTGGTAGCCGCGATCAGCCAGCATCTGGCGGATGCGGTAGGCCGGGCGCTGCGCCTCGGGCTGGCGCAGCATGGCCATGCGGGCGCGCGGCGCCGGCGCCGGGAT
>SSSX01000321.1 GCA_015657735.1 Zoogloeaceae bacterium | reverse complement strand
CACAACGCGTACCAGAGCGACAACCAGTTCGTCCTCGAGGTGAAACCGGTCCGCGAAGATCCCAACAAGCTCACCCAGGGCGCCGGCAAAGGACGTTTCGGCGGCGAGAAGCTGTCGCTGAACTTCCAGAATATCGACGTCCGTTCGGTGCTGCAGGTGATTGCCGACTTCACCAATTTCAACATCATCACCAGCGACTCGGTGCAGGGCAACCTCACGCTGCGCCTGAAGGACGTGCCGTGGGATCAGGCCCTCGACATCATCCTGCAGGCCCGCGGCCTCGACATGCGCAAGAACGGCAACGTCATCTGGATCGCGCCGCGGGACGAACTGGCGGCCCGCGAGAAGCTCGACCTCGAGGCCCGGGCGCAGATCGGCGACCTCGAACCGCTGCGCACCGAAAGCTTCCAGATCAATTACCACAAGGCCAAGGCGGTCGCCGAGTTCCTCAAGAGCAAGGACCAGACGGTGCTCTCCAAGCGCGGCAGCGTGGTGCCCGACGAACGCAGCAACAAGCTGTTCGTGAACGACATTCCGTCGCGCCTCGAAGAGATGCGCCGCCTGATCGCCGAGATCGACGTCGAGGTCCGCCAGGTGCTGATCGAGGCGCAGATCGTCGAAGCCACCGACACCTTCTCGCGCAACCTGGGGGTCCGCCTCGGTTTCGGCGGCAAGACCGGCGGGCTGCTGGGCACCACCAGCGGTGGCGTGCCGGTCTATCGCAACACCTTCGGCTCCGGCAACCTGTCGTCGACCGGCTACCAGGCCGGGCAGATCGTCACGGTGCCGAACTTCACCGATTCCCTCGGCGTCAATCTGCCGGCCTCGACGATCAACAACAAGGCGACCGGCGCCTTCTCGCTGGCGCTGTGGAACAGTGCAGCGACCCGCTACATCGACCTCGAAGTGTCGGCCCTCGAGGCCGACGGTCGCGGCAAGGTGGTGTCCCGGCCGCGCGTGATGACCGCCGACAAGGCCGAGGCGATCATCGAGCAGGGTACCGAAATCCCGTACAACTCGGCGACCAGCTCCGGCGCCACCAGCGTGTCGTTCCGCAAGGCCAATCTGGCGCTGAAGGTCAAACCGCAGGTCACGCCGGATGGCAAGATCATGATGACGCTTGAGGTCAACAAGGATTCGCCCAACTACAATGTGTCGCTGAACTCGGGTGTCCCGATCGACACCAAGCACGTCAAGACCGAAGTGGTTGTCGAGAATGGCGGCACCATCGTCATCGGCGGCATCTACACCCAGGACACCTCCAACGCGACAACCAAAATCCCGCTCCTCGGCGACGTGCCGGTTCTCGGCTACCTCTTCCGCAGCAACGAGCGCAAGGACAACAAGACGGAACTGCTCGTCTTCATCACGCCCCGTATCATCAACGACCAACTGGGCCTGCGTTGAACATCGGTTTGAATGGAATCTCACATGCGTAACTTCAGCACCTCCGGTTTGATCGCGCGAATCCGTCTCGCCTTCATGTTGATCGCGGTGGCAGCCATGGCCGGCTGCGGCGGCGGCGGCGGTGGCTCGTCCTCCAGCGGCTGTCCGACGCAGTTCCAGCCGTGCTCCACCACGGGCACGGGTGGCACGACCACCACCACCAGCACGCCCACCGTCACGGTCGCCATCGTCGACGGTTCCGGTGCCGCGACGACGACGCTGCCGTCGTCCGGATCGGTGACGATCAACACCACGGTCAAGGATGCGGCGGGCGCCGTCGTGCCGTCCGCGGTGGTCACCTTCTCGACCAACTCCAGCCTGGGGGTCTTCAACCCGGCATCGGGCACCGCGCTGACCAACGCCAGCGGCGTCGCGACGATCCAGATGTCGTCGGCGTCGCTGAGTGCCGCCGGCGCCGCGCTGGTCACCGCGTCGGCGACGGTCGGCGGAACCACGGTCATCGGCTCGGCGGCGTACCAGGTCGGTGCCGCCAATGTCACGCTGTCCAACTTCTCGATCAGCGCAACGGACATCCCCGCCTACGGCACGAGCACCATTGCCGTCACCGTGCTGGTCAATGGCGTGCCGACGACGGCGCCGCTGACCGTCGGTTTCGCGTCGGGCTGCTCGGCCAGCGGCAAGGCCACGCTGGCTTCGTCGGTGCAGACCGTGAATGGCATCGCCACCGCCACCTACACCGACAAGGGGTGCAACGGCACCGACACCATCACGGTCAGCGTGCTCGACAAGACCGTGCAGGGCACGATCAAGTCTGCCGGCCCGGCGCCGGCCAACATCCAGTTCGTGTCGGCCACACCGTCGCAGATTGCGCTGAAAGGGACGGCGGGTCTGATCGACGTCTCCAACGTGATCTTCAAGGTCGTCGACGCGTCCGGCAACCCGGTGCCGTCGGCCACCGTCGAGTTTTACCTCACCAACTGGACCGGTGGCATCAAGCTCGACGACAACTCGAAGGCCGCGGTCGATGCCATGACCGGCGGCAAGGTCAGCAAGCAGACGGCCGCCGACGGTACCGTCACCGTTACCGTTCAGGCCGGCACCAACCCGGCGTCCATCTGGGTGCTCGCCAACCTGAAGAATTCGACCCTCAGCACCCAGTCGAACAAGCTGGTCATCTCGACCGGTCTGCCGTCGCAGGACAACTTCTCGCTGTCGGTCGGCACCCACAACATCGAAGGCTGGGCCTACGACGGCGTGACGACCAACCTGACGATCTATGCCTTCGACCGCGTCGGTAACCCGGTGCCGGAGGGAACGACGATCAACTTCATCACCGAAGGTGCGGGTACCTCCCCGTCGCCCGGCGTCTGTTCCACCGCCAGCGGAACCTGCTCGATCAATTTCGTCAGCGCCAACAAGCGTCCGCAGGGCGAACTCCTCGCGGTGTGCCTCGACGGCAGCGGCAATCAGGTCACCGGCGCCAACCCGGCGGCAGTGGCCAGCACCTGCGTGACCTCCGGGCGCGTCACCGTGCTGGCCTATGCCAACGGCGAAGAAGGTTTCGACGACACCAACGGTAACAACCTGTACGACACCGGTGAAGTCTTCCGTGACATCGGCGATGTCTTCATCGACAACAACGAAGACGGGTCGTGGGTCTCGCCCGAGCAGTTCGTGCCGTTCGTCGCCTCCGCCGACAATGCGAATACCGGCGCGGCCTGTCCGACCTACATCGGGTACGGCAATGCGAAGTCGAAGGCCAGTTCCTGTAACAGCAAATGGGGTCAGGCGCAGGTCCGCCGCGATCAGGTCGTGATCCTGTCGGGCAGCTATGTCGAGAAT
>SSSX01000320.1 GCA_015657735.1 Zoogloeaceae bacterium | reverse complement strand
GGCCAGAAGGCCCGCGCCAGCGCGATGGCGTCCTTCGGAATGTCCCGCGCCCACAGGACGAGATCGTCGGCGGCGGGCAGATGGACGATCAGCGGGTGATCGGCCGGGCGCCCCTTGGCGGCGAAGATCTTGGCGACGGCGGCGGGATTCAGCGCGTCGGCGCCGAGGCCATAGACGGTTTCGGTGGGCAGCGCGACGAGTTCGCCCTGGCGCAGCAGCGCGACGGCACGCGCGATGTCGTGGCCGGCCACCGTTATTCGTCGCGCACGCCGATCGCGGCGCGGGCGGCCAGGGCCTTGGCGCTGACCGCCTCGGCGTCGTCGCCGATCACCGTGAAGTGGCCCATCTTGCGACCGTGGCGGGCGTGGTGCTTGCCGTAGAGGTGCAGCTTGAGGCCGGGCACGGCGTGGAGGATCGACCAGTCGGGCTCGCAGTAGCGGCCCTGCGGCTCGCCGCCTTCGAACCACAGGTCGCCGAGCAGATTGACCATTGCCGACGCGCTGTGCTGGCGCGCCTCGCCCAGCGGCAGGCCGCACAGCGCGCGAACCTGCTGTTCGTACTGGCTGGTGACGCAGGCGTCGATGGTGTGGTGGCCGCTGTTGTGGGGCCGCGGCGCCATCTCGTTGACGACCAGCCGACCGCCGCTGACGAAGAATTCGACGGCCAGCGTACCGATGAAGCCGAGCTTGTCGGCGATGATGCCGGCGCAGCGGCGGGCCTGAGCGTCGAGGTCCGGGGCGACCCGCGCGGGGGCGACGGAGACGTCGAGGATGCCGCGGCTGTGGCGGTTATCGACGGTCGGGAAGGCGGTGACGCCGCCGTTCTCGTCGCGGGCGAGAACCACCGACACTTCGCAGTCGAGCGCCAGCATCGCCTCGAGCACGCAGGGCTCGCCCTTGAACTGGCGGAAGGCGTGCAGCGCTTCGGCGGCGTTGGCGACGCGGGTCTGGCCCTTGCCGTCGTAGCCGAAGCGGGCCACCTTGAGGATCGCCGGAAACAGGCCGGCATCGGCGGCGGCGATGTCGGCTTCGGCGGCGATCACCGCAAAGGCGCCGTGGGGCAGGCCGTTGTCGCGCAGGAAGCTCTTTTCGGCGATGCGGTTCTGACACACCGCGACCGCCGCCGCGCCGGGGCGC
>SSSX01000319.1 GCA_015657735.1 Zoogloeaceae bacterium | reverse complement strand
CGCGCGCCCCGCGGCCGATCTCAATCCCCGCCTCACTTTCGTCGTCGGCAACGCTCACGAAACGGAACGGCTTCTCGCCGCCCGCGGCGTCAGAATCAGCGACAGCGTACAGCCCTACGATGGCGGGAAGTTCCACGTCGGCGCCTTCCTCGACAGCGAAGGCAACCGCCTGTGGTTCTGCTCCGACAGCGCAGCGACCTGAACGGCAGCGCGGCGTACTCCCACCGCCTTTTCGGGGCGGACGCCGGCAGGCGCGGACGAGGGGCGGGCTTGAAAGATACCCGCCCCGCCCCATCTACCCGCCAATCCCCCCAACCTGCGACTGCCCCCATGACCGAAACCTTGCTCGTCCCCTGCCCGCACTGCGCCGCCCTCAACCGCGTACCCGCCGACAAGCTGCACGCCAACGGAAGCTGCGGACGCTGCAAGGAGAGCCTGTTCGCCGGCGCCCCGGTGACGCTCACCGCCGCCAACTTCGCGACCCACGCCGAGCGGGCCGACCTGCCGCTGCTGGTGGACTTCTGGGCACCGTGGTGCGGCCCGTGCCGCAGCATGGCACCGGCCTTCAGCGCCGCCGCGGCGCAACTCGAACCGCAGCTACGGCTGGGCAAGGTGAACACCGAGGAGGAACAGGGGCTGGCGGCACGCTTCGGCATCCGCAGCATCCCCACTCTGGTGCTGATCCGCCACGGCCGGGAGATCGCCCGCCAGGCCGGCGCGATGGGTGCCGAGGATATCCGCCGGTGGACCCTCGCCCACCTGGGCTGACGAGGAGCGGCGCGGGCCCGGCGCCTAGTTGTCGACCAGCTGCAGCTCCATCCCGAGCCCGCTGGCGGTGATGCGTTCGGCCGGCGCGCCGGTCTTTGCCAGTTCGCGGTAGGCCGCCCGCAGACGGCGTGCGACCACCGTCACGAGACGCCTGCGGAACGCGTCCTGGCACTCGTCGGTCGCCAGCGCCAGCGACGCCGGGTTGATCTCGAGATAGATCGTGGTGGTGGTGGTGACGGCGGTGTACATGTGCCGGTGTTCCTGTTCGTCGAGGAAGGCCAGTTCGCCGAACACCTCGCCGTAGCTCACCTCCGAAACCCGGTGCCCGTCCACCGACACCTCGACCCGTCCGTCGATGACGATTCCGAAACGCTGGTCGGCGTCGCCCTCGCGCATCAGCAGCGTGTTGGACTCGACCTTCCGCCAGCGCGAGATGCGCAGGATTTCCCAGATCTCCACGTCCTCGAATTCGGTGAAGAACGGCATCTTGCGCAGCACCGAGTAGCGGGTGGTGTCCTGCTGCCCGCCGGAGTCGTCGAGAATCTTGTAGCGGACCGCCGACAGATCCTTGGCGAAATCGGCACCGTTCTTGTAGCGCGAGTAGAGATCCTTCTCGAGCGCCTTGCGGATCACCTGGTCGAGCTGCTCGGGCAGTTCGGAATTGATCTGCGAGACCAGGGGCGGCTCGGTGTTGATGATCTTGTAGATCAGCTGGGCCGGGTTCTTCGCGCGGAACGGAAGGCGCCCGGTGAGCATGTGGAACAGCACCACGCCCAGCGAGAACAGGTCGGTCTTCTGGTTGAGCGGATAGCCCTTGATCTGCTCCGGGCTCATGTAGGCCGGTGAGCCGACGCCCATGATGAAGGTCGAGTCGGAGGCGCTTTTCTTGCTGATGTTGAGCGCCAGGCCGAAGTCGGTGATCTTCACGTTGTCCTGGTCATCGACCAGGATGTTGGCCGGCTTGATGTCGCGGTGCACCACCCCCTGCCGGTACGCGTAGTCGAGGGCCATCGCACACTTGAAGACCATGCCGATCGTGCGGTGCAGCGGCAGCAGGTTCTGGAAGCTGCAGTAGCGCTCCAGGGTCGCCCCCGGAAAGTACTCCATGACGATGTAGGCGTAATCCTTCTCGACCGCCGTATCGAAGATCTTGATGATGTTGGGGTGATCGAGCCGGCGCGAGACGTCCATCTCGGCGCGCAGCAGCTTGAGCAGGCGCCGGTTCCACTTGGCCTCGTCCTTGGCCTTGTCGTCGAAGCGGATCAGCTTGAGGGCGACATTGTCGGGATACTGCGGATGCTCGGCCAGGTAGACCGTGGCCGTCGCACCCCGGCCGACCTCCCGGATCAGCTTGTACTTGCCGATTTTGTCAGGTGTCTTTTCCATACCTGCTTTACGCTGATGGCCCCGTAAAGATGACCGGTCACAACCCGGAGTCCGGAGATTTTACACTCCCTTCCCCACAACTCCCGAAACTGCTGCACGGGCCACTTGAAATTGCATTCTCCGCCCCCAGTTACGCCGAGTCAAAAAAAGGAGCCCTTACCCATGCAACACCAGGACACCCCCCGGAGCCCCGACGACAAGGCCACGCCCGAACTCGTCGAGAACGTCGCCGGCGCCGCGCCCCAGCCCGCCACCGAAGCCCCGGGCCCCGACATCCTGCCCAGCCTCGCGGAACAGCTCCGCATCGTCGAACTGAAGGCCGCCGAGCACCACGACGCCTGGCTGCGCGCCAAGGCCGAAACCGAAAACGTGCGCCGCCGGGCCCAGGACGACATCGCCAAGGCCGGCAAGTTTGCCGCCGACAAGTTCGCCCAGGCCATGCTGCCGGTCAAGGACAGCCTCGAAGCCGCCCTCGCCACCGACAACGCCAGCCTCGAAACCTTCCGCCAGGGCGTCGAACTGACCCTCAAACAGCTCGTCTCCGCCTTCCAGGGGGCCAGCGTCAGCGAGCTGAACCCGGTCGGCGAAAAGTTCGACCCGAACCGGCACCAGGCGATCAGCGCCATCGAGGCCGACGGCGAACCGAACACCGTCCTCAACGTGCTGCAGAAGGGCTATCTCCTGCACGAACGCGTGATGCGTCCGGCGCTGGTGGTGGTCTCGAAAGCCAGACCGGCGCCGCCTCCCGAAACCGCGCAGAGCGCGGCGCCGGCCGCTTGAAAAGCGTCGCGGCACCCCCATATTCCGTAGCAAGCCAGCGGGCCGGCAGCGCCGGTTCGCATGTCAACCAGAATTCGAACTGAAGGAAAACTCATGGGCAAGATCATCGGCATCGACCTCGGCACCACCAACAGCTGCGTTTCCGTGATGGAAGGCGGCAAGCCGAAGGTCATCGAAAACTCCGAAGGTGCGCGCACCACCCCGTCGGTCGTCGCCTACGCCGACGACGGCGAAATCCTGTGCGGCGCGCCGGCCAAGCGCCAGGCCGTCACCAACGCCAGGAACACCCTCTACGCGGTCAAGCGCCTGATCGGCCGCCGCTTCGAGGAAAAGGAAGTGCAGAAGGACATCGACCTGATGCCCTTCACGATCACCAAGGCCGACAACGGCGACGCCTGGGTTGAAGTGCGCGGCAAGAAGATCGCCCCGCCGCAGGTTTCCGCCGAAGTGCTGCGCAAGATGAAGAAGACCGCCGAAGACTACCTCGGCGAGGAAGTCACCGAAGCCGTCATCACCGTGCCGGCCTACTTCAACGACAGCCAGCGCCAGGCCACCAAGGACGCCGGCCGCATCGCCGGCCTCGAAGTCAAGCGCATCATCAACGAGCCGACCGCCGCCGCGCTGGCCTTCGGCATGGACAAGAAGCCGGGCG
>SSSX01000318.1 GCA_015657735.1 Zoogloeaceae bacterium | reverse complement strand
GCCCAGCCGATGCCGGTGGAGCGCACCGCCATCGGGTAGTACTGGCCGACGTAGGCGTAGGTCAGGATCTGCGTGCCGATCGTCGAGGCGCCGGCCAGACCGACCAGCAGGAACAGCACTTCGGTCGGCACCTTGTAGCCCAGCAGCGTGATCGAGACGGCGGCCAGCGCGTAGAAGGCGAGCAGCACGTGCTTGATGTGGAAACGGTCGGCCAGCCAGCCACCGCCGATGGCGCCGATCATCGCACCGAAGTTCAGGACCAGGACGAAGGTCAGTGCGGAGCCGAGGCTGTAGCCGGCCTGCGCCATCAGCTTGGTGAGCCACGAGCTCAGCGCATAGACCATGAACAGGCACATGAAGAAGGTGATCCAGAACATCAGGGTGCTGAATCCGCGACCGTCGTGGAAGAGTTTGCCGATCGGGGTGCCGGCCGCCTTGTCGCTTTCGGGCAGCGCGAAGTTGTCGCTGGCGGACGGCGTGTAGCTCGGCTCGAGACGCTGCAGGGTGCGCTTCAGTTCGTCGAGGCGGCCGGACTTGACCAGGAAGGGCATCGACTCGGGCAGCGCCTTCAGGACGATCGGGATCAGCAGCATCGGGGTGGCGGCGGCGAAGAACACCGCCGACCAGCCGTAGGTCTCGATCAGACCCTTGCCGAGCACGGCGGCCAGCATGCCGCCGACGGCGTAGCCGCTGAACATCATCGTGACGAGCGTGCTGCGCATCTTGCGCGGCGAGTACTCGGTCATCTGGGCTACGACGTTGGGCATCACGCCGCCGATGCCGAGGCCGGCGAGGAAGCGCGTGATGCTGAAGCTGACCGGATCGGTGGTCATGCCGGCGGCGGCGGTGAAGGCGCTGAAGAGCACGATGCAGATGACGATGGCCCAGCGGCGGCCGATCTTGTCGGCGATGGTGCCGAGGAAGATGGCACCGAACATCATGCCGAAGAGCGCCGAGCTGACCATGAAGCCCGCCGTGGCGGGCGTGACCCCCATCTCCTTCATGATCGACGGCAGGGCGATGCCGGCAACTGCCAGATCGTAGCCGTCGAAGATGATGATGAGGGCGCACCAGAACAGGATCACGCCGTGGAAGCCGTTGAACTTGGCGTGGTCGGCAATGTGGTGGATGTCTATTTGAGCCATAGTGGTTCGCTTTTAGTTATGAATTTTGGTGTGGTTGGGGAGGGGGCGCG
>SSSX01000317.1 GCA_015657735.1 Zoogloeaceae bacterium | reverse complement strand
GGGCAAATACGCGATCATGAACATGATCCCGTACAACACCATCCCCGACCTTCCCTTCCGCCGCCCGGCGTGGGACAAGGCCGCCGACATCGCACGCCAGCTCCACCGCCGCGGCATCCTCACCAAGCTGCGCAATTCGGCGGGCCAGGATGTCGATGGCGGCTGCGGACAACTGCGCGCCCGCACGCTGGCCGCCGACAAGCCGCTGCGCTTCGCGCGCTAAACCCTGTGCGCGGCCCGCGCATCTGTGGGGGCGAACTTGTTCGCCCTTCGTGCGTTGAATGAAGTCCGCGGGCGAACGAGTTCGCCCCCACAGGAAATCAAAACACCGTTCCGCCCCGCCATCATTGCGATCCGGCGCGGCTATTCGTCTTCCAGCAGGCGCTTCACGTTATCCGGAATGTTCGCCAGCACCAGCGTGTTGGTCGTCTTGTCGTAGGTGACGGCGCCGGAACGCAGGCTGGCGCGATCGAATTCAAGTTTCCAGTCCTGCGCGGTGGCCTTGAAGCGGATCAGCGGACGCAGCGCGCGCTTGTCGGGAACGAAGCCGCTGGCAAGATCGAGCGCTTCGTCCTGCAAGGTCTCGACCAGCTTGTGCGGCGCATCGGGAAAGACCTGTCCGGCAATCGCCGCGAGATCGAGCGGTGCGCCGCTGTCGCCCATCTCTTCGAGGACCAGATGCGCGCGTTCGAGCAGTTCGTCGCGGGCTGGCGCTTCGAGTTGCTGGCTGTCGGCGAAGTGGGCCAGGGTCTCGACGAGCTTTTTTGTCTCCTTGAGGGCGATGACGACGTCGGTGCAGCCGAGAAAACGCTTGAACCAGCCGGCCACGTCGCCGCGCCCCTTGAGAAAGGCGATGTAGCGCTCCGCGCCGGCCTGCCAGGCGCCCAGATCGATACGCCCGGCGACCTGCAGGGCCGCAAAATCGAGATGCGGACTGTCGTGGATGGTCAGCCCGTCGCCGATCGTGCTGCCGAGGGTTTCCTGCAGCAGCGCGACGTACAGACAATCGGTGCCGAACACGGTGGCGCGGGCGATCAGCACGTAACCGCCATCGTCCACCTTGTCCTCGTCGATGCGCTGCTGCAGATGGGCCAGCATTTCGGCGGACAGGGCCGCGAAATCGAGGGTGTGGTCCTGCACATGACGGCGCAGCAGCGCCGGCATCGGGAAGTTGCGCTCGTCGGCCTCGAAATGGCCGTAGCCCTTGCCGGGCCGCTCGGCGAAATGACGGCACAGGCGCTCCATCAGACGCGCGGCGGCATCGTCGAGGGGATTCGGCGCGCCGCGCAGGTCGACCCGCGACGGCCCCTCGGCCTCACGGATCAGGCGGTGGATGACGAGGGCGGCGATGGTGTGCGTCGACTCGGTCATGGAAGCATCCCGGCTAAAAAGGGGCGGGATTGTCGCACGGCGCGGCGTCCGGCCGGCCCGCCGGACGTCAGAAACGCATCTTCTTGCGGTTGCCGGGCAGTTGCGCCAGCTGTTCGCGGCGCGCCTGATTGGCCGACGGACGCTTGGCGACCGGTGCCGGCCGGGCGGCGGCGAGTTCGGGCGGGATGTTGGCGCCGACGCCGCGCGGGCAGAAGCCGGTGGTGGCGCAGGTGCAATTGACGCAGGGTTTGCGGGACGATTTCATCGGGGATTCAGCCGAACAGAACGAGCCCCCAGACTACCACCGCATTCACCAGCGCAACGAACACCGCCGCGCTGCCGATGTCCTTGGCGCGCTTGGCAAGATGGTGGCGTTCGAGGGACACCCGGTCGACCGCCGCTTCGACCGCCGAGTTCATCAGCTCGACGACGATCACCAGCAGCAGGCTGGCGATCATCAGCGCCTTGCCGGTGCCGCT
>SSSX01000316.1 GCA_015657735.1 Zoogloeaceae bacterium | reverse complement strand
TGCTCGGGCTGACCAGTCTGGCTGGCGCCTTTGCCAGCGATTTCGTCACCACCGTGGCGATCCGCCTGCTGCAGGGCGTCGCCGCCGGCGTTCAGCAGCCCTTGTCGATGCTCGTCGTGATGCGCCTCTTTCCGCCGGGGCGGCAGGGCCGCGCCACCGGGCTGCTCAGCTTCGGCATCGTGCTGGCGCCGGCGGTGGCGCCGTTTCTGGCCGGGATGCTGCTGGAGCGTTTCGGCTGGCCGTCGATCTTTCTGCTCAGCCTGCCCTTCTGCGTGATTGCCGGCTGGCTCGGCGTGTATCTGCTGCCGCGCGCCGAGGCGGCGCCGCGGCGTCCCTTCGACTGGTCCGGGGTCGGCCTGCTCAGCGTGCTGACGCTGGTGCTGATCGAGTGGGTGGCGAGCCTGCGGGCCGGCGGTCCGCTGGCGCCGTGGAGCCTCGCCCAGGCCGGCATCGCGGTGCTGGCGGCGGGGCTCTTCGTGGCGCATGCGCGGCGCGCGGCGGCGCCGCTGTTCTCGCTGACGCTGTTCCACGAGCGCGCCTTTGCGATGGGCATCGTGGTGTCCTTCATCTACGGGGTCGGCGTGTATGCGTCGAGCTACCTCATCCCGGTCTTCCTGCAGAACGCGCTCGGCTACGGCGCGATGCCCGCCGGCCTGGCGCTGATGCCTTCGGGCTTCGCGCTGGCGGCCGCCATTCCCCCGGCCGGCCTGCTGGCCGACCACCATGCGCCGCGCTGGATCACGGTGGCCGGTTTGATCCTCTTCGGGCTGTCCTTCCTGTACTTCGGCCTGCGCGGCGGCGACATCGGCTACATCGAGATTCTGTGGAACACCGTGATCGGCCGCATCGGCCTGGGCCTGATCATCCCCGCGCTGACCCTGGCCACGCTGCGCCACCTGCAGCCGCGCCAGATGGGCGAGGCCTCGATGGTCAACAACTACATCCGCCAGCTCGGCGGCGTGCTGGGCATCGCCATCGTCGCGGTGTTCGTCGAATGGCGGGTGTCGGTCCATGGCGGCACCGCGGAGGGCATCGACACGGCCTATGCCGAAGCCTTCTACCTCCTCACCGCCACCTTCCTGCTGGCCACCGCGGCGGCCCTGCGCATGAAGCCGCGGCGCTGAGGGCGACTGCGGCCAACGCCCGCGCGTGGCTTCGAGCCGCCTGCGATTGGCGCCGGACTGGCGCGGATCAAGCGCCCAGCAGCCGGCGGGCCAGCACCGATTGCATGTCCCGCCGGCCATCGACGATCAGGTAAATCACGACCCGGCCGCCCGCGACGCGGTAGATCACGCGGTAAGGTTCGAACGCCGTCTGGCGGTATTCCCTGATGCCCAGTGCCACCAGTTCCGGAGGGTAAGCGCCGCGCTCAGGAAACTGGGCCAGCCCCTCCACGACCTCCGTCAATCGATCGAGAACGTAGTTGGCGTTGGCCGCACAGTCGGACCCGGAGATGTAGTCGTGGATCGACTCCAGATCCTGTTCGGCGCCTCGGGTGAGCACAACCTCGTAACGGCCCGGTGTGCCGGCCATCAGGCGGTTGCCCGCTTCGCGCGCAGGCGCGCCACCACGTCCGCGACCGGCGTGACCCGGCCGGCCTCCACATCCTGGTTGCCGAGCGCCAGAATCTTGAGCAGTGCCAGCGTCTCCTGTGTTTCCTCGAACGATGCAAGATCCTGCAGCACGGCCTTGGCTTCGCCGTTCTGCGTGATGATCAAGGGTTCGCGCCGCTCGGCCAGCTGTGTCAGCACTTCGGCGGCGTTGGCCTTGAGATAGCTGATGGGTTTGACTTGAGATGAGTAGCGCATGACCGTGCTGTCCTGATCGATGAAAGACTGAATATAGTCTTTTTTCAGTCGCACGGTTGCAGATTGCTGTCGGTCTGAAGTGCCGCCCGCCGAATGCGGCGCACCGACAGCCCGCGTCGTCGCCGCGCCGCGGTCGATGCACCGCGGCGACCGACCCTTCCAGGCGATCCTGGTCGGTCAGCCGCCGCGCCGCGGTGGATTACACCCGGTTGCCGGCGGCGAAGCCGGAGGCGATGGCGCCTTCGATGTAGCCGATGGCCGCGCCGTCGCCGGCCGTCAGCACCGGCACGCGGACGCTCTCGAGTTCCTTCGCCAGCCGGTCGTCGGGGCGGGCGCCGACGGCGAGCACCACCGAGTCGGCGGCCAGTTGCCGGGTTTCGCCTTCCGCACTGACGTAGCTGACGGTCTTCCGCCCGATCTCGGCGACCCGCACCGCGGTGAGCAGTTCGGCGCCGTGCTGGCGCAGGCTGTCGAGCACGCGCCAGCGGCGCACGATCGACAGCTCGCGGCCCAGGCTGGGGCCTTCCTCGAGCACCGTCACGGCGCGTCCCCGTTCGAGCAGGAATTCGGCCAACTCCAGCCCGACCAGGCCGCCGCCGACGATCGCCACCCGCTTGCCGAGCGGCATCCACAGGCGCGACAGGTTCTGGATCGCGTCGCTGCTGTCGGTGACGCCGGCCAGGCTGCCGGCTTTCATCAGCGCGCGCTGGGCGAGCGATAGCTTGCGCCGGGCGATCTCGTCGGCGCGGTCGTCGGTCATCAGGCGGCGCAGCTCGTCGCCGGACCACACGTGATCCTGCCCGGCGCCGGGGATGGCCGGCGCGCTGCGTTCGGCGCCGGTGGCGACGATCACCGCGTCGGCCTTGAGTTCGCGGATCAGCCCCGGGGTGGCCGGCGTGCCCAGCAGCACCTGGATCGGCAGCTTCTTCACCTGGGCGGCCAGATGGTCGAGCAGCGCGCCGTTCTCGGCATACGCCAGGCCGGCGAAGAACAGCGTGCCGCCGAGGCGGCCGCTGCGCTCCAGCAGCGTGACCCGATGGCCGCGCGTCGCCGCCACCCGGGCCGCCTCCATGCCGGCCGGGCCGCCGCCCACCACCACCACGTGGCGCGGCGCGGCAGCCGGCGTCACGGCCGTTTCGAACTCGTGGCCGGTGAGGGGATTCACCGCGCACTTGACGCGCTGGTTGATGAAGATCTGGCTCACGCAGGCATAGCAGTAGATGCACGGGCGGATGTCCTCCGGCCGGTTCTCGGCGAGCTTGCGGGGCAGGTCCGGGTCGGCCAGCAGCTTGCGGGCCATGGCGACGAAATCGCACTGGCCGGCGCCGATGGCGGTATCGGCCACCTCCGGCTCCAGGCGCCCGACGGCGATCACCGGAATCTTCAGGCCGGCCTTGATCGCTGCCGCCCACGGCAGGAACGCGGCCTTCTGCTGGACCAGCGGCGCCTCGGTGAAGGCCACGCCGGTGCTGGTGTTGGCGTAGGCCGAGACGCTCACCGCGTCCACGCCGGCGGCCTCGGCCATCCGCGCCACGGCCCTGGCGTCGTCCAGGGTGATGCCGCCGGGGGTGCGGATCTCCTCCGCATCGAGGCGCAGCCAGAGCGGAAAATCGGCGCCGACCCGCGCGCGCACCGCGGCGATCACTTCGAGCAGCATGCGCGCGCGGTTCTCGAGCGGGCCGCCGTATTCGTCGTCGCGCCGGTTGTAGTAGGACGACAGGAAGCCGGCGATGATGTAACTGTGGGCGGCGTGGATCTCGACCCCGTCGAAGCCGGCCCGTCTGGCCCGCTCGGCGGCGGCGGCGAACCACTCGGCCATCTGCGCGATGTCGGCGCGGTCCATGACCCGGATCGTCACGCCCGGGGCTTCGCGGCGCTTGCTGGAGCTGATGAAGGCGCCCAGCTCCTCGCGGGTCAGGGCCTGCATCATGTCGGTCTTGAGCGGCGGCGGCGGCGACGGCACCCACAGCTCGCGGCCTTCGGCCAG
>SSSX01000315.1 GCA_015657735.1 Zoogloeaceae bacterium | reverse complement strand
TCCATCGCGCTCGCCGCGTGGCGCAGGCTGTCCACCGCCACCGGCACCGCGGTGATCGCCACGAACAGGCTGAACCAGCCCAGTCCGCGGCCGTCGGCGCCGTTGTAGCGGTTGATCGCCACCCACAGGTAGGTGAAGGAAAACAGCAGCGACAGCGTGGCGGCCTTGATCGACGCGGCGTCGGCGCCGTCGCCGAAAGCCAGCTTGAGGGCCACCAGCAGCGTGATGCCGCCGGTGAAGGCGTTGATGACGGCGATCTCGCGGTCGCCGATCCGCTCGAGCATCCACAGCCCGTTGAGGATCAGCACCGCGCCGACGTAGAACAGGGCCAGGCCGGTCAGCATCGCCGCGCTCCCGGTCAGCTCCGCCGGAACGCGTCGGCGCCGGCGAACAGCGCCGCGGCGCCGAGTTCGCGTTCGATGGCGAGCAGGCGGTTGTATTTTTCGACGCGGTCGGAACGGCTCGCCGAACCGGTCTTGATCTGCCCGCAGGCGGTCGCCACGGCGAGGTCGGCAATCGTCGTGTCGCCGGTTTCGCCGGAGCGGTGCGAGGCGATCGCCGCGTAGCCGTGGTGGCGGGCGAGACGCATGGCGGCCAGGGTTTCGCTGAGGGTGCCGATCTGGTTGGGCTTGATCAGGATCGAGTTGGCGATGCCGCTGGCGATGCCGTCGGCGAAGATCAGCGGGTTGGTCACGAAGATGTCGTCGCCGACCAGCTGGATGCGCCGCCCGAGCCGGTCGGTGAGCTGGCCCCAGCCGGCACGGTCGTCCTCGGCCATGCCGTCCTCGATGCTGACGATGGGGTAGTCGGCGACCAGCCGGGCGAGGTAGTCGCCGAGTTCGGCGCGGGTCAGGTCGAGCGATTCGCCGGCCAGACGGTAGCGCCCGTCGTCGAAGAATTCCGACGCGGCGCAATCGAGCGCCAGCGCGATCTCGGTACCGGGCCGGTAGCCGGCCAGGCGGATCGCCTCGACGATCAGGTCGAGGGCGTGGCGGGTGCCGGTCACGTCGGGCGCAAAGCCGCCTTCGTCGCCGACCGAGGTGGGAAAGCCGTGGCGGTCGAGCAGGCCGCGCAGCGCATGGAAAACCTCGACGCCGGCCCGCAGCGCCTCGCCGAAACGCGCGAAACCGAACGGCACGATCATGCATTCCTGGAAGTCGAGGCTGTTGTTGGCATGGGCGCCGCCGTTGATGACGTTCATCAGCGGCACCGGCAGCGTCGGCGCGCAGCCTTCTTCGGCCAGATGGCGGTACAGCGGCACGCCGCGCGCCGCGGCGGCGGCGTGGGCGCAGGCCAGCGAGGCGGCGAGGATGGCGTTGGCGCCGAGGGACGACTTGTCGGGCGTGCCGTCGAGCTGGCACAGCAGTTCGTCGATGGCCGTCTGGCGGCCGGCGTCGTGGCCGCGCAGGGCGTCGGCGATCGGGCCTTCGAGGTGGGCCAGCGCGCGCCGCACGCCCTTGCCGGCGAAGCGGGCCGGCTCGCCGTCGCGCAGTTCGAGCGCCTCGCGGCTGCCGGTGGAGGCGCCGGACGGCACCGCCGCCGAGCCGCGGTGGCCGGACTGCAGCGTGACCGTCGCCTGCAGCGTCGGGTTGCCGCGGGAGTCGAGGATTTCGAGACCTTCGATGTGGGTGATGGTAGGCATGGGGCTTCGGTAGTTGGCGGGCGACGGGCGACACGCGGCCACGGCGGCAGTCCCTGGGGCTGCCACCTGCGCGGCGCCCGGCGCCGTCAGGTCGACTGGAAAGGGGTGTCAGCGGACTGCCGGACCCCGCTCGCGCATCAGAAATGCCACTCCAGCTGGAGGGTCGGGGTGCGCGTGTTGATGCCCGGCTTGGTGACGCCGGCGGCGGTGGCGTGGTTGCCGAACTTGTTGAGCCACAGTTCGTAGCCAACGCCCATCAGCAGGGTGTTCTTGCGGCCGGTGGCGATCTGGCCGACGTCGGCCATCAGCGCGGTGCGCATCAGGGTTTCCGGCTCGGTCTTGACGCCGGCGTAGTCCTTGCCCTTTTCGCTGTTGTAGTTCAGGAAGCCCTGGAACTTGAGCGGCACCGCAACGACCTCGAAGGGAATGCCCCAGGCGGCGCTGAGAATCCACTGGGTGTCGAAGGCGTGCTCGTGGTCGGTGCACGAGGCCAGGCCGCAGTGGTTCCACTCCTTGCCGGCGAGCAGGCTCACGTCGAGAAAGCCGGGCACGTCGAACTTCAGCGTCGGGCCGGCCACCACCAGGCGCTTGCGCGGGGCGAAGGCGGTGTTCTTGGTGTTGAGGTCGAAGCCGGCGGTGAAGGCGACTTCCTTCACCGGACCGAAGGACAGGTTCTTGTCGAAGGCCTTGCCCAGATGCAGCTGGTGGCGGTAGGTGAGGTAGAACTCGGTGGCGCCGGTGTCGTTGCCGCTGGCCTTGTCGTTCTTGTCGGACTGCAGCACGTCGAGATTGACGAAGTTCTGGCCGACCGAGTAGCCGCTGGCATGGGTGAATTGCAGCACATGCTTGCGCACGTCCTGGGTGTTGCTCGGCTCGCGGAACTGGGTGCCGTAACGGTAGCCGAGGAAGGTGTCGGACCACGTCGCGGCGCTGGCGGCGCCGCTGAACAGCAGGCCGGCAGCGGCGGCCAGCGCAAGACGGGGGGTGGTTGTGGTTTTCATTGGGGTCTCCTCCTGGATGGGTTTTGTTCAGTGCGCTTCGTGAGCGGCCAGCGGGCCGTGGCTGGCCGAACCGCGGGCCGCGGCTTCGGCCGGGCAGTTGCCGCGGGTGCCGTTGAGGAAGAGGTTGAGCACGATCGCCGACACCGCGGCCAGCAGGATGCCGCTGTGCAGCAGCGGGCCGAGGGCCTTGGGCATGCTGTGGAAGAAGGTCGGCGCGACGAGGGGAATCATGCCCAGGCCGATGCTGACGGCGATGATGTAGAGGTTGTTGCGGTTGCTGCGCAGATCGGCACCGGCGAGGATCTTGACGCCGGTCGCGGCGACCATGCCGAACATCACGATGCCGGCCCCGCCAAGCACGAACTGCGGCACCGAGGCGACCACATGGGCCATTTTCGGGAACAGGCCGAAGGCCATCAGGATCACCCCGCCGACCACGCACACCCAGCGGCTCTTGACGCCGGTGACGCCGACCAGACCGACGTTCTGCGAGAACGAGGTGTGCGGGAAGGTGTTGAGGAAACCGCCGAGCAGCGTGCCGAGACCGTCGGTGCGCAGGCCGCGGGTCAGATCCTCGCGGCTGAGCTTGCGGCCGGTGAGATCGCCGAGGGCCAGGAACATGCCGAGGGATTCGACCATCACGACGACCATCACCAGGCACATGGTGGCGATCGACACGATGTCGAAGGTCGGCATGCCGAACTGCAGCGGCTGCACGACGGCCATCCACGGCGCCTCGTCGATGCCGGCGAAGCTGACCTTGCCGAGCGCCATCGAGATCAGGAAGCCGATGACCATCCCGAACAGCACCGCCACATTGGACAGGAAGCCGCGGCCGTACTTGGTGATCAGCAGCACCGCGACCAGCACGATGGTGGCGATCGCCAGGTGTTCCGGCGCGCCGTAGGCCGGGTTGTCGATCATCCTGCCGGTGGCCGCATCCCTGATCATCGGCTGGCCGCCGGCCGCCCAGTTGACCGCCACGCGCATCAGCGAAATGCCGATCACCGCGATGATCGAACCGGTGACCACCGGCGGAAACAGCGACACGCTGCGCGATACCAGCGGCGCGAAGAGGATGCCGAAGATGCCCGCCGCGATGCCCGAGCCGAGGATCGCGTTGATTCCCAGTTCGGGGTTGCCGGCCATCGCGACCATCGGCCCGACCGCCGCGAAGGTGACGCCCATCATCACCGGCAGGCGGATGCCGAAGCCGCCAACGCCCAGCGCCTGGATGATGGTCACGATGCCGCAGCACAGCAGATCGGAATTGATCAGCAGCGCGATCTGGTCCTTCGGAAACTTCAGCGCGCCGCCCACGATCAGCGGCACCGCGATGGCGCCGGCGTACATCACCAGCACGTGTTGCAAACCCAGCGTGAACAGCCGGCCGGCAGGCAGGCGTTCATCGACGGCATCGACCTGCTGGGTGCTTCCTTCCTTTGAATTCTCCGACATGGAGGTCTCCTCTTTGGTGTACTCGAGCGCCTCTGCGGGCACTGAACTTTGGTTCGCCGGAGACGCACACTGGCGCCCGGTTCAAGGCAAGTGTAGGCACCCGGACGGGCGGCGACAGAGCCGGCTGTTGATAAGTCAAATAAGCATTCCGATATTGTCGCGACGCAACATCGGAAATCCCCATGTTTTCCGCCCTTCCTGGCCGCCCGCCAGCGCGGCGCAGCATGGTTCGGCGCGGGGCCGACGGGCGGGCCTGACTTCTTATTTGCCGGCATCTGGGTATTCTCCGGACCACGGGGCGCGATGCGGCCGCGGCGGCAGCCCTCGCCGCCGGCCCGATCCGCCCTCCGTTATTCGCTTTTGGATAAGTTGGCCCCGACCCGTCAAGATGATGAACTCCTCCCTGCTCCCACCGCTGATCCACCTCCTCGACAAGGACACCGAAGCCCGCACCGCCGTGGCCGCGCTGGCACGCCGGCTCGGCCTGCGTTTCCGTGCCTGGTCGGGCTACGCCGCGCTGCGACACGATTTCGACCCGGCCGATGTCGGCACCCTGCTGGTCGACGCGCAGCTGGCCGACGCCATGCCGCCCGAGGTGCTGGCCGCCGACGGGGTGGACCTGCCGGTGATCGTGCTGGCCCGCCACGCGACGGTGGACATGTGCCGGCGGGCCTTCAAGGCCGGCGCGGTGGAGTTTCTCGACAAGCCGCTGGCGGCCGACCGGCTGCCCGACGCGGTGCAGCAGGCGATCGGCCGCCACGTCCTGCTGCGCGCCCGCCAGCACGCCGACGGACAGGCGCGGCAGCGCTTTGCGCGCCTGTCGGAACGGGAGCGCGAGGTGCTCGACATGGTCGTCGCCGGGCTGACCAACAAGGAGATCGCCCGCGCGCTGGCGGTGTCGCCGCGTACCGTCGAGGTCCATCGCGCGCGCCTGGCGACCAAGCTCGAAACCGGCAGCCTGGCCCAGCTGGTGCGCCAGTACGCCAGCCTGGTCGAAGAGGACGCGCCCTTCGCGCCGGCCTGCGGCTCGGCCTGGGGCGCCCCGCTGCCGCCGGCCGGCAGCCTGCGGGCGAGCTGAGCCGGTCACATTCGGCCTAAATTTGCAACAATGAATGCCTCATTGTTGCAAATCCGGCAGCAGCGCAATTAAACGACAAAGCGCGCCGGAAGAACCCTTGCAGTTCTTCCGGCGCGCTTTTGCATCAATCAACGCAACAATAGCTACATCATTGTTGCAAAAAAACTAACCAATCCCCCGCTACAGCGCCGCAATCAGCCCGGCCACCGCCAGTTCCACCTCGTCGCAGTTGGGCGCGGCGCCGCTGCGGTCGACCACCAGGAAGTCGCACACCGCGTCCAGCGCCAGCAGTGGGTGGTGCCACACGCCGGTGGCGTAATTGACGCCCTGGTCGCCGCGGGCCACGAACACCCGCAGCGTGTCGGCGGTGGGCACCGGGCCGGGCGGCGCGACGACGACCAGATAGGGCCGGCCGGACATCGGCACGAAGGCCTGGCTGCCCAGCGGGTGACGCTCCATCATCGCCACCCGGAAAGGCAGCGTGCGCGGCTGGCCGCGGAAGATCGAGACGATCACCTTGCCGTCGGGGCCGGCGTCGATGTTGGCCAGGTCGTGATAGCGCTCGGTGTTGCCGGCGTTGATCGTGAAGTGGCGCACCGCGTCGCTGGCCTCGATGACCTCGCCGAAGGGGGCGAAGGCCTCGCGGCTCAGCGGCTCGGGGGTGAGCGTGACGGCGTTCATTTGGCGACCCGGCCCCACAGGCGCAGGCGCGACACGCCGCCGTCGGGGAAGATGTTGAAGCGCACGTGGGTCACCGGACCGAGGCGGGCGATCTCCTCGGCGAAGGTGTGCACGGCGTCCATCTGCAGCTTCTGCTCGGGCAGCAGGGTTTGCCAGAACATGCTCTGGGTGGTGATCGAGCGGTCGGTGCCGCCGTCGACGAAGGCCGCCTGAATCGAGCAGCGGTCGGGGTAGTTGCCCTTGAAGAAGGCGGTGTCCACCTCGATCTTCTCGATGCTGCCGGCGGCGCCCAGTTCGAGCACGCACCAGTCGTTGCCGGGCTCGCGGCGGCGCCGCGTCTCCCAGCCGTCGCCCATGTTGGTGCCGCGGCCGGGCAGCAGCAGCGCGGCGACGGTGGAGCCGAAGCTGGCGTCGTTCCACGACACCGCGCGACCGCCGTTCTCCATCGCGACGAGATCGACGAGACCGTCGCCGGCGCCGCCGAGCTGGCCGACCGGCCGGCCGTAGACGCGCAGGCGGGCGATGCCGCCGTCGGGGTAGATGTTCACGCGCAGGTGGGTCCACGCCTCGGCGCTGGCGCATTCGAGGATGTGGTGGCTGTTGGGGCCGAGCGGCGTGGCCGGGAGGATCTCGGTCCACCGGGCGGCTTTCAGCGCGGCGACGTCGTCGCTGGCCGACACCGTCGCTTCGATCGACACCGCCGGCGGGTAGTTGCCGGTGAAGTGGCTGGTGTCGACGTCGAAACCGCGGATCACGCCCTTCACGCCGAGCCTGACCAGCGCCCAGTCGTGGCCGGCGACGCGTTTGCGGCGGGATTCCCAGCCGTCCATCCACTTGCCGTTGGTGTCGAACTTGCCGGGCACGAACTGGGCCGGCTCGGGGTTGAGCATGCGGGCGACTTCGGCGAAGAAGTCGTCGGAGGCGCACAGGGCCTGCGCGCCGAGGCGCGGGCTGGCGAGGTCGACCGAGCGCAGGGCCCAGTCGGGCAGATCGGCGGGCGCGGCGAAAACGGGGGCGCCGGGAGTGTGGCTGGCCATGAAATTCTCCTTGTCGGGTCAGGCTTGGGGGCTGAAGGGGTGGCGGGCGATCCAGTGGCGGGCGATGTCGACGCGGCGACAGACCCACACGCGGTCGTGCTTTTCGATGTGGTCGAGGAAACGTTGCAGCGCGCGGAAGCGCCCCGGCCGGCCGAGCAGGCGGCAGTGCATGCCGACGCTGAGCATCGCCGGGCGCTCGTCGCCCTCGGCGTACATCACGTCGAAGGCGTCGCGCAGGTATTCGAAGAACGCGTCGCCGTGCGAGAAGCCCTGCGGCAGCGCAAAGCGCATGTCGTTGGTGTCGAGCGTGTAGGGCACGACGAGATGCGGCACGCGGGTGCCGTCGCTGCGGGTGACCTCGGTCCACAACGGGAGGTCGTCGCCGTAGTAGTCGGAGTCGTACAGGAAGCCGCCGTGGTCGGCGACCAGGCGCCGGGTGTTGGGCGAGTCGCGGCCGGTATACCAGCCCAGCGACCGCTCGCCGGTGAGGCGCTCGATGATCGCCATGGCGGTTTGCAGGTGGGCCCGTTCGGTGGCTTCGTCGACGCCCTGGTAGCTGATCCAGCGCCAGCCGTGGCAGGCGATCTCGTGGCCGAGCGCCTTGAAGGCGGCGGTAAGTTCGGGGTGACGCTCGAGCGCCATCGCCACGCCGAAGACGGTCAGCGGCAGGCCGCGGCGCTCGAATTCGCGCAGGAAGCGCCACACCCCGACCCGCGAGCCGTACTCGTAGATGCTTTCCATCGACAGGTGGCGGCCGGGGTAGGCCGGCGGGTTGAACATCTCGGACAGGAACTGCTCGCTGCCCGGGTCGCCGTGCAGCACGCAGTTCTCGCCGCCCTCCTCGTAGTTGAGGACGAACTGCACGGCGATGCGGGCGCCGCCAGGCCAGTCGGCGAAGGGCGGCCGGCGGCCGTAGCCGATCAGGTCGCGGGGGTAGCTGGCATCCATGGTCATCCTTTCGGGCCGAGCAGCGCGTCGAGGCGGAAGCGCCCGATGCGGGCGATCTGGGCGAGACAGGTACGGAACTCGGTGGCGCGGTCGTTGCCGAGGCGGGCTTCGACGGCGTCCATGATCTGATAGCGGCTGAGCCCCTTGACGGCGATCACGAAGGGGAAGCCGAAGCGCTCCCGGTAGGCGGCGTTGAGGCGGCGCAGGCGCTGGATTTCGTCGGCGCTGCACTGGTCGAGGCCGGCGCCGCGCTGCTCGCCGGTGGAGGCCACGGTGAGGGTGCCGGCGGCGGCTTCCTTGCCGGCCAGTTCCGGGTGGGCGCAGATCAGGCCGAGCTGCTCGTCCTCACCGGCGGCCTCGACGGCGGCGACCATCGCCGCGTGCAGCGCGTCGATGTCGGCGAAGGGACGGGCCGCCCAGGCCCGCTCGGCGATCCACGGGGAGTGTTCGAAGATGTCGCCGAGGCGGGCGACGAAGTCGGCGCGGGGCAGCGCGGAGAGTGCCTGCACGGCGTCGGCGGAAGTCAGGGTCGGGTTCATGGCGTGTCGTATCCGGGGATCAGTTGGCGAGCCGCGCGCCCTGGGCGTACCAGGTGGCGATCAGCTTGCGTTCGTCGTCGGTGATGCCGGTCAGGTTGCCCAGCGGCATGTAGCCGCTGGCCACCGTTTCGGCCATCTTGGCGGCGTGCTGGCCGATCTGTTCGGGGGTCTGCAGCACCACGCCCTTCGGCGCCTGGGCAAAGCCGGGCTGGGTCGGCTGCGCGGCGTGGCAGGTCACGCAGCGCTGCTCGACGACCTTGCGCACGCTGGCCAGGCTCACCTTGTCGCCGCTGGCATCGACGGCCTTGGGCGCCATCAGCACGATCAGCACGGCCAGCAGCGCGACGCCGGCGGCGGGCAGCCACCATTTGACCTGGCCGCGGTGGCGCAGCACGAAGAACTGGCGGATCAGCACGCCGGCCAGCATCATCACCACCAGCACCAGCCAGCCGTTGGCGTTGGAATAGGTCATCGGGTAGTGGTTGCTGATCATGATGAACAGCACCGGCAGCGTGAAATAGGTGTTGTGCACCGAACGCTGCTTGCCGATCAGGCCGGGCCGCGAATCGACCGGCTGGCCGTTGCGGATCTGCTCGACCATGCGCCGCTGGCCGGGAATGATGTGGATGAAGACGTTGGCGACCATCATCGTGCCGAGCATGGCGCCGACGTGGATGTAGGCGCCGCGGGCCGAGAAGACCTGATGCAGCAGCCAGTCGGCGAGCACCACGAAGGCGAACACCAGCGCCGCCAGCAGGCCGTCGCGGCCCATCAGGCTGCGGCACAGCAGGTCGTACACCACCCAGCCGGCGGCCAGGAAGGCGATCGACAGGCTCACCGCGACCGGCGGCGTCAGCGCCAGCACCTTGGTATCGATCAGGTAGCTCGAGGCGCCGATCCAGTACACCACCGCCAGCAGGCTCATGCCCGACAGCCAGGTGGTGTAGGCCTCCCACTTGGACCAGTGCAGGTCGTCGGTCAGCGGCTCGCCCTGCGGGCCGGCCAGGAACTTCTGGCTGCAGTAGAAGCCGCCGCCGTGCACCGCCCACAGCTCGCCGAACACGCCGCGCCTGGCGTCCTCGGGCTTCTTGGGCGGCTTCAGCGAATTGTCGAGCATCACGAAGTAAAACGACGCGCCGATCCACGCGACGCCGGTGATGAGGTGCAACCAGCGCAGCAGCAGGTTGGCCCAGTCGAGGAGATAGCTTTCCATTTTGGGATGTCTCTCGTGGTCGGGCGGAGTCAGGAGCCGCGGTAGGTGGAGTAGCTCCACGGGGACACCAGCAGCGGCACGTGGTAGTGCTGGGCCGGGTCGGCGATGCCGAAGCGCAGCGCGACTTCGTCGACGAACAGCGGCTCCGGCAGGTCTGCGCCGAGGGTGCGGAAATAATCGCCGGCGGCGAACACGATCTCGTAGCTGCCGCGCTCGAGGGCCGCGCCTTCGAGCAGCGGCGCGTCGCAGCGTCCGTCGTGGTTGGTGACGGTGCGCAACAGCTCGCGGCGGCCGCCGTCGAGGCGGAATACGGTCACGGCGATGCCGACGCCGGGCCGGCCGTTGGCGGTGTCGAGCACGTGGGTGGTAAGTCGGCCCATGCTTCTGTCTCCTGGTTATTTTGGTGTTCGGGTGATGTGCAGTTTAGGACGGCCGAAAAATAATGAAATAGATATGGAGTTATAAGCCATATACAATTTTCAATATCTTTGTACCAACCGCCGATCACCGGGAGAACCGCCATGAGCACCCGCCGCAGCGACGACCAGCTCGACACCTACCTGCTGCGGATGTTCTGCCTGCTGATCGCCGAACGCAGCGTGTCGCGCACCGCCCTCAAGCTCAATCAGTCGCAGCCGGCGGTGAGCCTGGCCCTGAAGCGCCTGCGCGAGATTCTCGGCGACCCGCTGCTGGTGCGCGAAAAGAGCGGCATGGTGCCGACCGAGCGGGCGCTGGCCCTGCTGTCGCACGCCAAGGGGGCGCTGGCCGAGATCGACCGCATGACCTTCGCACCGGAATCCTTCGAGCCGCAGCACAGCCGCTACGCCTTCCGCCTCGGCGCGCCCGACTACCTGGCGCCGGTGTTCATCTCGACGGTGGTCGAGCGCATCCGCCGCGAGGCGCCCCAGGTGCAGCTGAGCCTGCAGTCGCTGGGGCCGAGCTTCGACTTCGAGCGCTCGCTGGCGGAGGGCGACCTCGACGTGGTCATCGGCAACTGGCCGGAGCCGCCGCACCGCATGCATCTGTCGATGCTGCTGGAGGACGAGATCGTGTGCCTGGTGTCGGCGCGCCACCCGCTGGCCCACAAGGGTTTCGGCATCGACGACTACCAGCGCGCCGCGCATGTGGTGCCGATGCCCTACTCGATCAGCCAGCGCGGCGTCATCGACACCGTGCTGGCCGCCAACCGCATCAGCCGCGACGAGCGGGTGGTGGTCCAGTCGTTCACGTCGGCGCCCTACCTGCTGCAGCACACCGATCTGGTGTTCACCACCACGCGCCACTTCGCCCGCTTCTACGCCGACCTGCTGCCGCTGACGATCCTGCCCTCGCCGATCCCCTTCCCGGCGATGCGCTTCTACCAGCTGTGGCACGAGCGCAACCACAACTCGCCGGCCCACCGCTGGATCCGCCGCCTGCTCGCCGAATGCGGGCGCGAGATCAAGGCCGGCTGAACGGCCGGCGCCGGACGGCGTCAGCCGCGGTCGGGAAAGTCGTGGCCGTGGCGGCGGCAGAAGTCGCGGATCAGCCAGCTCGACAGGGTCTGGCGGAAACGGAAGGTGGCCGGCAGCCGATCGACGCGGAAGAAGGCCGCATCCTCGATCTCGCCCGGCGCGCAGACGATGTCGCCGCCGGCGTAGGTGGCCTGGAAGCCCAGCATCAGCGAATGCGGGAAGGGCCACGGCTGGCTGGCGAAGTAGCGCAGGTCGCGGATCGACAGCGCGGTTTCCTCGAAAATCTCGCGGTGGGCGGCGTCCTCGGCGCTCTCGCCGGCATCGACGAAACCGGCCAGCACGCTGTAGACGCCGGGCGGAAAATGCGGCGAGCGGCCGAGGAGGATCTCGTCGCCGCGCTCGACGGCGACGATGACCACCGGCGAGACGCGCGGAAAGTGCTCGCGCCGGCACGCCTCGTTGCTGCAGTGGCGGACGATGGCGCCGCTGCGCGGCACCGTCGGCGCGCCGCAGGCGCCGCAGAAACGATGGGCGCGATCCCATTCGAGGACTTCCAGCGCCCGCGCCAGCGCCCCCCGGCCGCGCGCCGGCAGGCTGTCGAGGAGCTTGCGCGGCTCGCCGAAAAAGCCGCCGAAGGGCGCCGCGGGCGGCAGGTCGACCGCGTAGCACGGCAGGCCGTCGAGCTCGCCGACCTGCAGCACCGGCAGTGCATCGAGGTCGGCCAGCGGGCACACGCCGCGCGGAATGCCGCCGTCGCCGCCGAGCAGAATCTCGCGCCCGCGCTGCACGAACCACCAGCCGTGGGCGGCGGCGAGTTGCCAGGTGTCGGGTGTCGGATTCATGGCAGCGGGAAGTTCATTTCGATTTCGATGCCGTCCGGGTCATCGAAGAGCAGCTGGAAGACGCCGTGCTGCGGCAGCGGACGTTCAACGAAGGGCACCCCGGCCTGCTTCAGGCGGGCCGCGGTGGCGGCCGCGTCGCTGCCGTTGAAGGCCACGTGCTCGATGTTGCCAGTGCGCCGCGCCGGCCCGTCGGCGTGGGACGGCGCGCTGCGGGCGAGGAAACGGTCGAGGGCCGGGCCGGCGCCGAGGAGGTGCACGACGGCCTGCTCGCCGCTGAACAGCAGCACCATCGGAAACTCGAAGTCGGCCAGCGGCTGGGGGCGCAGGCCGAGCACCTCGGCGTAGAAGCGCGCCGAGGCGTCGAGGTCGCGGGCGCGCACGGTGTAGTGGTCGAAAACGGTGACGGACATGGCAAATCCTTTGGCGGGAAGTCGGATCGGCGCGCGCTCGCTCAGGCCGCGGTGGCCGGCAGCAGGGCGGCCAGCCAGGCGACGAAGTCGAGGGCGCTGGCGCGGGTGATCTCGTGGGCCATCGCGTAGCGCCGGTCGGCGAACGGGACGCCGAGGCGGGTCAGCAGCGCGGCGCTCTGCTCGGCGAAATGCACCGGCAGGCGGTCGTCGCCGTCGCCGTGGATGATCAGCCCGTGCAGCCGCGCGAGGGCCTCGGCGGAGGCGATCAGCGGGCCGATCTCGGGCAGGATGCGGCCGGACATGATCGCAAAACCGGCCACCGCGTCGGGCTGCGTCAGCGCCACCCCGGCCGACATGATGCCGCCCTGGCTGAAGCCGGCGATGGCCGTCCGCGCCGGCGCGATGCCGCTGCGCGCCTGCAGCTGGCCGACCACAGCGACCAGCGTCCGGCGGCTGGATTCGGCCTGGGCGGGGTCGATGACCGGCCCGGCGGCGGTGAAATTGACCGTGAAGGCGCTGTAGGCGCCGGGCGCCATCTGGAACGGCGAGCGCACCAGCGCCGTCGTGACGTGCTCGGGCAGCAGCGGCACCAGGCCGGCCAGCGACGTTTCGTTGGCGCCGACGCCGTGCAGCAGCACCAGCAGCGCCGACGGCCGCCCGCGGGCCGGGCACAGGCGGTAGGGCAGACCGAGGTCTTCGACGAGGGGCGGAAGCGGGAAGGGAGCGTTCATCGTGGTGTCGGGGAGTGAGGGCGGGAGGCGGGATGGCATTCGCGGCATGCTATCGCGAAGTGGGCGGGCTGGCCGCCTCGCCATCGACCGGCACAGCGTCCGGCCAGGCGCCGCTGGCGACCAGCTCGGCGGCCGTGGTGCGGACCAGCCGGAGCGCCTCCCACAGGCCGGGGGGCGTGGCGCGGTTGCGCCCCTGGACGATGGCGACCCGGCGCCGCACCTCGGGGTCGATGAGG
>SSSX01000037.1 GCA_015657735.1 Zoogloeaceae bacterium | reverse complement strand
TGGAAGCCTACGCCGGCATCCGCACCGTGGCGTGGGCCACCGCGGTGGTCCTCGGCTGCGGCCTGCTGCTCGCCTATTCGGGCGGCTACCTGCTGTGGCGGCGCGATCGTCAGCGCCGCGAAGTGGCCGCGCTCGAGGCCCGCCAGGCCGCCGAAGCGCGCTTCCGCGTGATCTTCGAACAAGCCCCGCTCGGCGTGGTGCTGGTCGATTCGCTCGACGGCCGCATCATCGAAGGCAACCGCCGCTTCGCCGACATCATCGGCCGCCGCCCCGACACGCTGCCCGGCCTCGACCAGACGGAGTTCACCCACCCCGACGACGTCCCCGTCAGCCTCGACCGCATCGCCCAGCTGACGCGCGGCGAGATCGCCGGCTACGGCCTCAAGAAACGCTATCTGCGCCCCGACGGCGCGGTCGTGTGGGCCAGCCTGACCTGCGCCCCGGTGCACGTTGCCGACGACGCCGCGCCGCGCCATCTGGTCATCGTCGAAGACATCACGGCCCGCCGCGAGATGGAGGAACGGCTGCGCCTCAGCGAGGAACGCCACCGCCTGCTCGCCGACAACGCCATCGACGTGATCCTCACCCTCGACCTGAACGGCCGCTACTCCTACGTCAGCCCGTCGGTCCAGCGCCTGCGCGGCTACACCGTGGACGAGGCCATGCAGCAGTCGATCGGCGACGTGCTGACTCCCGAATCGTTCGCCATTGCCGACGCCTACCTCAGCGGACTGAAGGCCAGCCTGGCGGCCGGGCAGCCGCTGGCGCCGTTCCACGAAGAACTCGAACAGCGCTGCAAGGACGGCTCGACGGTCTGGACCGACGTGACCGCGAGCCCCCTCGTCAGCGCCGACGGCAGCACCGTCGAACTCCTCGGCGTGACCCGCGACATCAGCGAACGCAAGCGCTACGAGCGCAAGCTGCGCCAGGCATCGGCCAGCGCCGAGGCCGCCAACGCCGCCAAGAGCGAGTTCCTCGCCCACATGAGCCACGAGATCCGCACGCCGATGAACGCCGTGCTGGGTCTCGCCCAGGTGCTGGCCCGCGAGCCGCTGGCGCCCAACCAGCACGAGATGGTCGAGCGCATCCGCAGCGCCGGCCAGTCGCTGCTGGCCATCCTCAACGACGTGCTCGACCTGTCGAAGATCGAAGCCGGCCAGCTGCGCATCGAACACCGGCCCTTCGACCTGCCGGCGCTGCTCGCCAGCCTCGACAGCCTGATGGGCCAGATCGCCCGCGCCAAGGGCCTGGCACTCCACATCGACGCGCCGCCGGCCCCGGTCGGCGCGCTGATCGGCGACGGCCTGCGGGTCGAGCAGATCCTGTTCAACCTCACCGGCAACGCCATCAAGTTCACCGAACGCGGCGAAGTGACGGTCGGCGTCAGCGTGCGCGAGGCCGGCGACACCGCGCTCCGGCTGCGCTTCGAGGTGCGCGACAGCGGCATCGGCATCGCCCCCGAGGCGCTGGCCGGGCTGTTCGCCCCCTTCGCCCAGGCCGACGCCGGCATCGGCCGGCGCTTCGGCGGCACCGGCCTCGGCCTGTCGATCTGCAAGCGCCTCACCGAACTGATGGGCGGCACCATCGGCGCCGACAGCCGGCCCGGCGAGGGCAGCCGCTTCTGGTTCGAACTGCCCTTCGCGCGCGGCAGCGAGGCCCAGGCCCGCACCCTGGCCACTCCGGCGGCGCCCGCCCGCGCACCGTCCGGGCCGCGTCTGGCCGGCGCCCACCTGCTGGTGGTGGACGACAGCGCGATGAACCGCGACCTCGTCGAACGGGCGCTCGCCCTCGAAGGCGCCGACGCCACCCTCGCCGCCGACGGTCAGCAGGCCGTGCAGCTGCTGCGCACCCGCCCCGAACGCTTCGACGCGGTGCTGATGGACGTGCAGATGCCGGTGATGGACGGCCTCAGCGCAACCCGCCTGATCCGTGGCGAACTCGGCCTGACCGATCTGCCGGTGCTGGCCTTCACCGCCGGCGTGCGCGACGAGCAGCAGGCCGCCGCCCGTGCCGCCGGCGCCAACGACGTGCTGCCCAAGCCGATGGACCTCGAGCAGATGACCACCACGCTGCTGCGCTGGATCGCGCCCCGCCCCGCCCCCGCGGCGACGGCGACGCCCACGGCCGCCGACGACGGCAGCGGCTTTCCGGCGATCGCCGGGATCGACCACCAGCGCGCCGCCCAGCGCCTGGGCCGCGACCGGGAGATGTTCGTGCACCTGCTCAGGATGTTCGTCGCCGACAACGCCGACGCCGCCGGGCGGACCCGCCAGGACCTCGCCCGGGGCGATCTGGAAAGCGCCGCCCGGCGCATGCACACCCTCGGCAGCAACGCCGGCTTCCTGTGCGCGCTCGATCTGATGGAGTCGGCCCGGCAACTCGAGCGGGCCATCGAAAACGGCGCCAGCGGGGTCGACCCCGCACTCGCCGCCATCGAAGGCGAGATCGGCGCGCTCGTCGCCGCCAGCGCGCCGTGGCGGGCGTGAGCGGCGGCGCGGAGCGCGTGGCACAATCGGGGCCGGTTGTTCACTCCACGCCGCTGCCCGCCATGCCCGCCGTCGACACCGTCAACCCCTGCCTCGATTGCGGCGCCTGCTGCGCGAGTTTCCGCGTGTCCTTCTACTGGGCCGAGGCCGACGCCCGCGGCATCCCCATCGAACTGACCGAACAGGTCAATCAACGCTTCAGCTGCATGGCCGGCACCCATTGCGCCAATCCCCGCTGCACGGCGCTCGACGGCGAAGTCGGCCACAAGGTGGGCTGCCGGATCTACGCGCAGCGTCCCGAGCCGTGCCGCGAAGTGCAGGCCGGCGACGCGCAATGCGCCAGGGCGCGGGCGAAACACGGGATGGGCGCGGTTGGCGCGTGACGCGCCACCACTGAAGAAATCAGCGCTTCACCGCCACCAAATCGATCAGCGCCGACATGCCCTTGTGGGCGGGGCCTTCCTCGATTTCGCTGTCGTATTCGGCGAGAAGCTCGATGTCGAAGCCGGCGAAGGCGTCTTCGAGCAGCGCGCGGGTGTAGAGATTCTCGACCTGCGACGGGCCGCCGGTGTTGTAGTCGAGCTGGCGCGGCGTGTAGCCCTGGATCAGCAGCAGGCCGCCGGGCTTGAGGGCGGCGCTCATGCGCGCGAAGAGCAGCGCGCGCTCGGCCGGGCCGACGAACTGGATGAAGATCGCGACCACCACGTCGTAGGTGGCGGTCGGCCAGTCCCAGGCGAGCAGATCGGCTTCGATGAAATTCGGCGCGGCGTCGCCGGCGAGCCCGCGTGCGGCGGCGAGGCGCCGAGCCTTGGCGACCGCCGCCGGCGCGAACTCGACGGTGTCGACCCTGAGCCCCTGCTCGGCCAGCCACACGCCGTTGCGCCCCTCGCCGTCGGCGACGGCGAGCGCCCGCTGGCCGGGCGCAAGGCGCAGCGCCTGGGCAGCGAGAAAGGCGTTCGGCTCGGTGCCGAACACGAAATCCTCGCCGGCCGCGGCGAAGCGGCTGTTCCAGAAGTGGAAGGGGTTGTCAGACTGCATCGACGGTACGCGCGATCAGCGCCTTGATTGCGTCGGCATCGACGTCCATCACCTCGACGCGCTGCGGCAGCGCCTCAATGTTGTCGAGCCCGGCCGGACGTGCCGGCTTGCGGCCGAGGGCTTCGACGATGGTGTCCTCGAACTTGGCCGGCTGGGCGGTTTCGAGCACCAGCGTCGGCACCGCCGGGTCGCGCAGTTCGAGGGCCACCTTGAGGCCGTCGGCGGTGTGGGTGTCGATCACGGTGGCGTAGTCGGCGTCGGCGCGGCGGATCGTCGCCAGGCGCTCGGCGTGGCTGCTGCTGCCCGACACGAAGCCGTAGTCGCCGATCTTTGCGAATTCGGGCGAGCCGGACAGGTCGAAGGCGCCGCCGGCATCGACCTTGCTCCACAGCGCGCGCACCTTCGCGCCGTCGCGGCCGACCAGATCGAACACGAAACGCTCGAAGTTGGAGGCCTTCGAGATGTCCATCGACGGGCTGGAGGTGGCGTGGGTTTCGGCGGTGGCGCGCGGGCGGTAGACGCCGCTGCGGAAGAACTCGTCGAGCACGTCGTTCTCGTTGGTGGCGAGGATCAGCCGGGCCACCGGCAGGCCCATCATGCGGGCGATGTGGCCGGCGCAGATGTTGCCGAAGTTGCCCGACGGGACCGCGAACGTGACCTGCTGGTCGTTGTTGTCGGTGGCCGCGAAGTAGCCCTTGAAGTAATAGACGATCTGCGCCGCGACGCGCGCCCAGTTGATCGAGTTGACGGCGCCGATCTTGTAGCGGGCCTTGTAGGCGTGGTCGTTGGAGACCGCCTTCACCACGTCCTGGGCGTCGTCGAACATGCCGCGCACGGCGATATTGAAGATGTTGGCGTCCTGCAGCGAATACATCTGGGCGCGCTGGAAGGCGCTCATGCGGCCGTGCGGCGACAGCATGAAGACGCGCACGCCGTGCTTGCCGCGCATCGCGTATTCGGCCGCCGAGCCGGTGTCGCCGGAGGTCGCGCCGAGAATGTTGATCTGCTCGCCGCGCTTGTCGAGCACGTATTCGAAGAGGTTGCCGAGCAGCTGCATCGCCATGTCCTTGAAGGCCAGCGTCGGGCCGTTGGACAGTTCGAGCAGGCCCAGCTTGCCGGGCTCAAGCCAGTGCACCGGGGTGATGTCGACGGCTTTCGCGTCGTCGCGCACGTAGCCGTACACCTCGGCGGTGTAGGTCTTGTCGCAGATCGCCTTGAGGTCGGCGGCGGGAATGTCGTCGATGAAGCGCGACAGGATCGCGCAGGCCAGTTCGGCGTACGAGAGCTGGCGCCAGGCGTCGAGATCGGCGCGGCTGACCTGCGGGTAGCTTTCCGGCAGGTACAGACCGCCATCCGGCGCCAGGCCGCCAAGCAGGATGTCACAGAAGGATTGGGGGGCAGACTGGCCGCGGGTGGAGATGTAGCGCATGGGGCTCGCCGAATCGAAAAACGAAAACCTTGGAAGATAGCACAGCCGGCCGCCCTCAGCCCCGCGCGCGCAGCCCGCGCAGCAGCATCGCGGCAAAAAGCAGCACGCCGGCCGCCACCGGCGCGGCCCCCGCCGTCGCCCCGGCGCTGAGCAGCCCGCCGCCGACGAGGAACAGGCCGGTGCGCAGCGCGCCGAAGCGCACCAGCGTGGCCCGCATCCGCGCCCGCGCCGGCGTCGCCGGACCCGGAAAACGCCACACCGGCAGCAGCTGCGACAACGCGCCGGTCACCAGCGGCAGCAGGAACAGCGTGAAGAAAGCGGTCACCGCCGGCCGCCCGGGCAGTCCGCCGAAACCATGGACGAAGCCGGTAGCGACCGTCGCCAGCAGGCCCAGCGCCGCGCCGAGCAGCGCCACCGCCGCCCCGTCGCCGACGATCCGCCGCACGCCATGCGTCTTCAGCCAGCCGGCCACGGTATCGACGAGCACGCCGCCGACGAGCAGCACGCCGACCGGCGTCAGCCACGCCAGCAGCCCCGCCGCCGCGGTGGCCGCCACGCCGCCCAGCGCCCACGGCAGCTGGCGGCGCAGGCGCTGCGCGGCCAGCGGATCGGGCTGGCCGAGCACCGTCGGCATCAGCACGTGCAGCGTGCCGATGGCGGTGAGGCCGATGAAGCCGAGCGTGTTCAGGTGCAGGTGAGCCAGCCGCAGCGCGGCGTAGCCGGCCGGCCACAGCAGCCCGGCGAAGATCGCCGCAAGGGCGAGCAGCAGGCACACCAGCGCCGCCTTGTACCAGCCCAGGCCCGGGTGCGGGCGGCCGAGGCTGGCCCGCCCGCGCCGCCACTGCCAGCCCAGAAAGACCGCCGCCGCCGCCAGCCCGGCGACGATCGCCGGATGCAGCGCCCAGCCCGGCAGCGCGCCGGCCAGCACCCCGACCGCCACCGCGCCGGCCGCCTGCAGCACCAGCGGCAGGCGGTGGATGGCCGGTTCGGCGCCGCCGCTGCGGGTCAGCACCGGCACGAAATGCCCCATCGCCGCAAAGATCAGCGGCATCGCGCCGAGCGCGAAGGCTGCATGGGCGACCGCCGCCGGCGCCGCGCCGGCCACCGTCAGCCCGATCGCCAGCGCGAAGGCCGCCACCGCGCTACATCCCAGATAAATCAGCACCCGTCCTCCCCGCTTTCCACCCAAGCCACGTCAAGGCATCCTATCGCGCTCGCTGCCAGACTAGCCGAAATCCATTCGCCCGCGCGCCATGAACGCCCTCCGCCAGACGCTTGCCCACTTCGCCCGCCGCTACCTTTTCGCCGATGCCGCGCCGCTGTCGACCGCCGAACGCTGGCGCAGTGCGATCGCCGCGCTGCTCGGCGTGCTGATCTTCGAAGGCGTGCTGGTCGTGCTGCCGGTGTCGGCCGAGGCGCGGCGCCTGCTGGCCCCGCTCGGTGCCACCTCGGTGATCCTCTTCGTGCTGCCGCACAGCCCCCTCGCCCAGCCCTGGTCGGTGATCGGCGGCCTGCTGCTGCCGGCGCTGACCGGCTTCGCCTGCGGCAGCTGGATGCCGGCCGGCTACCCGGCGGTCGCCGCGGCGGTCACCGGCTCGGTGTGGCTGATGGCCTGGCTGCGCTGCCTGCACCCGCCCGGCGGCGCGATGGCCATCGTGATGGCGAGCGCCGCCGCCCAGGGCCTCGACATGGCGACCAGCCTTGGCGCCGCGGCCTGCAACGTGGCCGCCATGCTGATCGCCGCCACCGCCGTCAACAACCTGATTCCCGGCCGCCGCTACCCGCTGTGTTCGCCCGCCGTGTCGACGCCGACGCCGCCGCGGCGCAGCCCGGATGGCATCCAGCACCCCGACCTGGCCGCCGCGCTGGCCGAGATCGACGCCTACCTCGACGTCAGCGAGGACGATCTGGCCCAGGTCTTCCAGCGTGCCGCCCGCCATGCCTTCCACCGCCACGTGCTGCTCACCTGCGGCGACGTGATGGAGCCGGCGACGCTCAGCGTCGACTTCGCCACCGGACTCAACGATGCCTGGCGGATGATGAACCGCCACAACCTCGCGCTGCTGCCGGTGGTCGACCGCAACCGGCGCGTCATCGGCCTGCTGCGTCTGGAGGATTTTCTGCGCCACGTCGAGCCGGACAGCGGTCAGCGCATCGGCGACAACGTGCGCCGCCTGCTGCGTCCGACGCCAGGCGAGCACACCACCAAACCGGAGGTCGTCGGCCAGATCATGCACACCCCGAAGGACGGCCTGCGCAGCGTGACGACCGGCGACGGCATCGCCGCCGCCGCCGACCTGCTCGGCCGCGGCCGCCAGCAGGGCGTGCCGGTGGTGGACGACGGCGGCCGCCTGGCCGGCCTGATCGACCCGGCCACGATGACCGCGGTGCTGTTCCAGCACGAGGCGCTGGACTACGTGCGCGGCGACGAGACCTGAGACGCGCCGCCGGCCGGCCGGCGCCAATGGTTCAAAAATTGCAACAATGGCCGGATCATTGTTGCAATTTCCGCAACATCACGCCTGCTTGGCAAAATCAATGACGATCGCCCCGGGCTCGCGCTGCTGATAGGTGATCGTCACCGCCTCACCGTAGCGCTGTTGCAGCTGGGCCAGCAGCGGCAGCGGATCGTGATCGTTGCAGAAACGCATCGTCTCGCCGGGCAGCAGCGCATCGAGCGCACCGAAGATCGCCGCATGGCGGAAACGCTTGGCGATGCCGCGGGCGTCGAAGGGGTAGATCGCCTCGGCGGTGGTGTGGTTGCAGACGTGGATGGTTTGCATGAGGGGCTCCTGACTTGGGATCAAATCCGACTGAATTTGTCGGGTATTGCCAGTATCCTCCCGGCGCGGCGCCATTTCCTTGATCTGGATCGGGTTGCCGCCAGACCGCGACCTGCGGCGCAGCGGCGGCCAGATCGGCCTTGACCCCGACGCCCCGCCGGCAGTACAAGGTTTCCACAGCCTCCGTCCGCGCCGGCTCCGCCCCGGACGCCGCTACCCGGCGAAACCCATCCGATGACGCCCAGGCATTTCTTCTCCCACCACCTCTGGAAACGCTTCCGGGACGTCGCCGTGCCCTACTGGCGCGAGGACGAGAAGCGCCGCGCGTGGGGCCTGCTGGCGCTGCTGGTGCTCCTCCTGCTCGGCCAGACCCGCTTCGCGGTGCTTCTCAACGAGCAGACCGGCGAGTTCACGTCGGCGCTGGCCGCCCGCGACGAGGCGCGCTTCTGGCATTCGATCCGCTACACGGTCGTGGTGCTGGCGCTGGCGGTGCCCAACTACGCGTTCTACTTCTACGTCCGCGACACCCTCGGCATCCACTGGCGGCGCTGGCTGACCCGGCGCTTCCTCGAACGCTATTTCGGCCACCGGCGCTTCTACGAGCTCAACGCCAACGCCCTCATCGACAACCCCGACCAGCGGATCGCCGAGGACATCAACACCTTCACCTCGCGCTCGCTGTACTTCCTGCTGATCTTCATCGGCTCCTTCCTGCAGCTGGTGGCCTTCAGCACCGTGCTGTGGTCGATCTCCCACGAGCTGGTGTATGTGCTGGTGGTGTACGCCACCTCCGGCACGCTGATCACCGTCGGCGTGTTCGGTTCGCCGCTGATGCGCCTCAACTTCCAGCAGCTGCGGCGCGAGGCGGATTTCCGCTACAGCCTCGTGCGGGTCCGCGAGAACGCCGAATCGATCGCCTTCTACCGCGGCGAACCGCAGGAGCTGCACCACGTGCTGCACTACTTCGGCGCGGCCTTCAGCAATTTCAAGGAACTCGTCCGCCGCCAGCTCGGGCTCAACTTCTTCCAGTACGCCTACAGCCTGCTCAACATCGTGCTGCCCAGCGCCATCGTCGCCTCGCAGGTGCTGTCGGGCGAACTCGAAGTGGGCCGCGCGGTGCAGGCCGCCGGCGCCTTCGCGGCGGTGCTCAGCGCAATCTCGGTGGTCGTCGAGAACTTCGAAAACCTGAGCCGTTTCGCGGCCGGCATCGAACGCATCGACACCCTCGCCCACGCCCTGCTCGACGCACCGGGCGCCCCGTCCGACACGGCGCGCATCCGCTCGGCGGACGCCCCGACCCTGGCCCTCGAGCACGTCACGCTGCACACGCCGCGCCACGAACGCGTGCTGGTCCGCGAACTGTCGCTGCGCCTCGTGCCCGGTCAGGGCCTGCTGATCGTCGGCGACAGCGGCTGCGGCAAGACCTCCCTCGCCCGCGCCATCGCCGGCCTGTGGCGCGCCGGCAGCGGCACCATCCACCGCCCGCCGGCCGACGAACTGGTCTTCCTGCCCCAGCAGCCCTACATGCAGCCCGGCAGCCTGCGCAGCCAGCTGCTCTACCCCCACAACAACGGCTTCACGCTGCCCGACGCACGACTGCTGGAACTCCTCGAACGGGTCAATCTGCCCGACCTGGCCGGCCGCTTCGGCGGCCTGGATGCCGAGCAGGACTGGGAAAAGGTGCTGTCGGTCGGCGAACAGCAGCGCCTCGCCTTCGCCCGCGTGCTGCTGACCCGCCCCCGCTACGCGATCCTCGACGAAGCCACCAGCGCCCTCGACAACACCAACGAAGCCGCGCTGTACCGCCAGCTGATGGAAAGCGGAACCACGCTGATCAGCATCGCCCACCGCTCGGCGCTGCTCAAGTACCACACCCAGGTGCTCGAACTCACCGGCGACGGCGGCTGGCAGCTGCACGAAGCACGGGCCTTCCGCTTCCGGCAGTAGGGCCGGCGGGACGTCCGCCAGCCATCACGCACGAAAAAAAACCGCGGACTTCCGCGGTTTTTTTTGGCACCGAACCCCGCTCAGAGGTTCTCGAGGCGCAGCCGGGTCACCCGGCAGCTCACCGAATCCAGCGCTTCGATCTTGGCGATCGCGGCGACCATGTTCTTCTCGATGGTCAGGTGCGTCAGGATGATGATGTCGGTCTGCGACTCGCCTTCTTCGGGCTCGCGCTGCAGCATCGCGTCGATGGAGATCGACTGGTCGGCCAGGATGCGGGTGATGTCGGCCAGCACGCCCGGCTTGTCCTGCACGCGCAGGCGCAGGTAGAAGCTGGTTTCGACCTCCTCGATCGGCAGCACCGGCAGTTCGGTGATCTGGTCGGGCTGGAAGGCCAGGTGCGGCACGCGATGCTCCGGATCGGCGGTGTGCAGGCGGGTGACATCCACCAGGTCGGCGATCACCGCGCTGGCGGTCGGCTCGGCGCCGGCGCCCTTGCCGTAGTACAGCGTGGCGCCGACCGCGTCGCCCTGCACCAGCACGGCGTTCATCGCGCCTTCGACGTTGGCGATCAGGCGTTTTTCGGGGATCAGCGTGGGATGCACGCGCAGTTCGATGCCCTGCTCGCGGCGACGCGCGATGCCCAGCAGCTTGATGCGGTAGCCGAGCTGCTCGGCATACTTGATGTCCACGCCGTCGAGCTTGCTGATGCCCTCGACGTAGGCCTTGTCGAACTGCACCGGCACGCCGAAGGCGATCGAGGCCATCAGCGTGGCCTTGTGGGCGGCGTCGACGCCTTCGATGTCAAAGGTCGGGTCGGCTTCGGCGTAACCCAGGCGCTGGGCTTCGGCCAGCACTTCGGCGAAGGACAGGCCCTTGTCGCGCATCTCGGACAGGATGAAGTTGGTGGTGCCGTTGATGATGCCGGCCAGCCACTGGATGCGGTTGGCCGACAGGCCCTCGCGCAGCGCCTTGATGATCGGGATGCCGCCGGCGACCGCCGCCTCGAAGGCCACCATCACGCCCTTCCGCTGGGCGGCGGCGAAGATCTCGTTGCCATGCACGGCGAGCAGCGCCTTGTTGGCGGTGACCACGTGCTTGCCGTTCTCGATGGCCTTCAGCACGAGCTCCTTGGCGACGCCGTAGCCGCCGATCAGCTCGACGACGATGTCGATGTCGGGATCGGACACCACCGCGAAGGCGTCGTCGGTGAGCCGGACGCCATCGCCGGCAACCTTGCGGGCCAGCTCGAGGTTCTTGTCGGCCACCGCGGTGATGCGGATCGGCCGGCCGGCGCGGCGGGTGATTTCTTCTTCGTTGCGCTTGAGGACGGTGAAGGTGCCACCGCCGACGGTGCCGATGCCGAGGAGGCCAACATTGATGGGTTTCATGGGTGCGTGAAGTGTGGGAAGTGGGTCGTAAGAACGGGGCGCCGCCACCGGCGCCCCGCGTGTTCAGGTGCCGTGACGCTTGCGGTAGCCGTCGAGGAAGCGGGCGATGCGCTCGACGGCGTCGCGCAGGTCGTCCTCGTGGGGCAGGAAGACCAGGCGGAAGTGATCCGGGCTCGGCCAGTTGAAACCGGTGCCCTGGACCAGCAGCACGCGCTCGGCCTCGAGCAGTTCGGCGATGAACTGCTGATCGTCCTCGATGGGATACATCTTCGGGTCGAGCCTGGGGAACATGTACAGCGTGGCCTTCGGCTTGACGCAGGTGACGCCGGGAATGGCGGTGATCAGGTCGAAGGCCAGGTCGCGCTGGCGACGCATGCGGCCGCCGGGGGCGACCAGGTCGTCGATGCTCTGGTAGCCGCCGAGGGCGGTCTGGATCGCGTACTGGCCCGGCACGTTGGCGCACAGACGCATCGAGGCCAGCATGTTGAGGCCCTCGATGTAGTCGGCCGCCGGCCGCTTGTCGCCGGACACCACCAGCCAGCCGGCGCGGTAGCCGCAGGAGCGGTAGTTCTTCGACAGGCCGTTGAAGGTGACGGTCAGCACGTCTTCCGACAGCGAACCGATCGAGGTGTGCTCAATGCCGTCGTACAGCACCTTGTCGTAGACCTCGTCGGCATAGATGATCAGGCCGTGCTCGCGCGCGATCGAAACGATGGCCTTGAGGGTGTCGTCGGGGTAGACCGCGCCGGTCGGGTTGTTCGGGTTGATGATGACGATGGCGCGGGTCTTCGGCGTGATCTTGGCGCGGATGTCGTCGAGGTCGGGCAGCCACTCGTTGGCCTCGTCGCACATGTAGTGGCGCGGCGTGCCGCCGGACAGGCTCACGGCGGCGGTCCACAGCGGATAGTCGGGCGCCGGCACCAGCACTTCGTCGCCGGTGTTGAGCAGCGCGTTCATCGCCATCACGATCAGCTCGGACACGCCGTTGCCGACGTAGATGTCTTCCAGCGTCACGCCCTTGATGTGCTTCTGCTGGGTGTAATGCATGATCGCCTTGCGCGCCGCGAAGATGCCTTTCGAATCCGAGTAGCCGGCCGCGTTGGGCAGGTTGCGGATCATGTCGAGCTGGATTTCTTCAGGCGAATCGAAGCCGAACGGGGCGAGGTTGCCGATGTTCAGCTTGATGATCTTGTGGCCCTCGTCCTCCATCTTCTTCGCCTTCTGCAGCACGGGGCCGCGGATGTCGTAGCAGACGTTGGCGAGTTTGTCGGACTTGCGGATTGGTTGCACGGCGGTTTCCGTTTCCTGGGGGGTGGGCGCGGGCTGTCTGGCAGCGCGCGACTTGGCGTGGCGGGTCATTGCTTCGGGCGTCGCCGGCACGCGGGCGCGGAACGACGCAAAGCTATAATGTTACCCAAGCCACCCGGACCGGGCAAATCAGCCCCACCATCGCCCACGAGCCCCCACCATGAAACTCCATCTCGACAAGAGCGACCAGTACAACACCATCGCCCGCTACGACGCCCGCCACGTGATGATCGGGCCGAACCGATACGAAACCAGCCTCATCGTACTGCCCGAGCGTATCGAAACTGACTGGCACAGCGGCGGCTTCGAGGCCCTCGACGAAGCCGCCTTCGCACGCCTGGCCGGGCTGGGCTGCGAGATCCTGATCCTCGGCACCGGTCAGCGCCAGCGCTTCCCGCAGCCGCGGCTGCTGAAGGCCCTGTTCGACGCCCGCATCGGCGTCGACGTGATGGACCTGGGCTCGGCCTGCCGCACCTACAACATCCTGGTTGCCGAGCACCGCAACGTGGCCGCCGCGCTGCTCTTCGATCCGGCCTGACGCACACTCTTCACGCAATGCCGATTGCGAGTCGGGCGGCTTGGGATTAGGCTCGCGCCGGAAGACCCACGTTTCCGGAGAGACCATGCTCGACCAGGCCGCACCCGATTTCGCCCTCCCCGCCACCGGCGGCCAGACCCTCAGCCTGGCGGCCCTGCGCGGCCGCAAGGTGGTGCTGTACTTCTATCCGAAGGACAGCACCCCCGGCTGCACCACCGAGAGCCAGAACTTCCGCGACCTGCACGACGCCTTCGTCGCCGCCGGCGCCGTCGTGCTCGGCATCTCGCGCGACAGCCTCAAGTCCCACGACACCTTCCGCGCCAGGCAGGCGCTGCCCTTCGACCTGATTTCCGACCCCGACGAAACCGCGTGCACGCTGTTCGGCGTGATGAAGATGAAGAACATGTACGGCAAAGAGGTGCGCGGCATCGAACGCAGCACCTTCGTCATCGGCGCCGACGGCATCCTGCGGCGCGAATGGCGCGGCGTGAAGGTGCCCGGTCACGCCCAGGAAGTGCTGGATTACGTCAACACGCTGTAATTCCCCCACGACAGCCGAGACCCCGACCATGGCCACCCGACGCCCCGCCAAGTCCAAGACCCCCGCCACCAAGCTGTTCGTCCTCGACACCAACGTGCTGATGCACGACCCGACCAGCCTGTACCGCTTCGAGGAGCACGACGTCTTCGTGCCGATGATGACCCTCGAGGAACTCGACTCGAACAAGAAGGGTATGTCGGAAGTCGCGCGCAACGCCCGCCAGGCGAGCCGCTCGCTGGACGAGATCGTCAACAGCTGCCCCGAAGGCATCGAGGACGGCATCAGCCTCGTCGGCCCGTCGGCCGATCTGGCCAGCGGCCGCCTGTTCCTGCAGACCGAAGCGATCGAAGTCAAGCTGCCCGCGGCGCTGCCGACGGTGCGCGGCGACAACCAGATTCTCGCGGTGGTCATGCACCTGTTCGACAAGTTCGACCGCAAGCGCCAGGTGATCCTCGTCTCGAAGGACATCAACATGCGCATCAAGGCCCGCGCGCTGGGCCTCGCCGCGCAGGACTACTTCAACGACAAGGTTCTCGAAGACACCGACCTGCTGTACACCGGCACCCAGGAAATCGACGCCGCGTTCTGGGACGCCAACGGCAAGGACATGGAGTCGTGGAAGCAGGACGGCCGCACCTACTACCGCCTGAAGGGCCCCGACACGCCCGAGATGCTGATCAACGAGTTCGTCTTCCAGGACGGCGAGCAGCCCCTGCAGGCGTGGGTCAAGGAAAAAGCCGGGCGCGGCGTGACCCTCGAAACCCTGATCGACTACTCGCACCAGAAGAACAACGTGTGGGGCATCACCGCCCGCAACCGCGAACAGAACTTCGCGCTCAACCTGCTGATGAATCCGGAGGTCGACTTCGTCACCCTGCTCGGCCAGGCCGGCACCGGAAAAACTCTGCTGACCCTCGCCGCCAGCCTCACCCAGGTGCTCGAAACCAAGCGCTACTCCGAGATCATCATGACCCGCGTCACCGTGCCGGTGGGCGAGGACATCGGCTTCCTGCCCGGCACCGAGGAAGAAAAGATGGCGCCGTGGATGGGCGCCCTCGAAGACAACCTCGACGTGCTCAACGGCACCACCGGCGAAGGTGGCGAATGGGGCCGCGCCGCCACCCGCGACCTGATCCGGAGCCGCATCAAGATCAAGTCCCTCAACTTCATGCGCGGACGCACCTTCATCAACAAGTTCCTGATCATCGACGAAGCCCAGAACCTCACGCCCAAACAGATGAAGACCCTGATCACGCGTGCCGGCCCCGGCACCAAGGTGGTGTGCCTGGGCAACATCGCGCAGATCGACACCCCCTACCTCACCGAGGGTTCGTCGGGCCTCACCTACGTCGTCGACCGCTTCAAGGGCTGGCCCCACTCCGGCCACATCACGCTGCAACGCGGCGAACGCTCGCGGCTGGCCGACCACGCCGCCGAAGTGCTGTAAGCGCCGCACGGCCGGCGGCATCAAGACTTCCCCCCGCCTGCCGTAAAAGGCCGGAGTGACATGCGGCGCAGGCCGTGGCGTACAGCGAAGAGGACCAAGGGTGGGAGAAACGACGCAGATCGACCGGCTGCCGGTACCGCGGGCGTACTGGGGGCAGATCGTCGCCCTGCTGACGACTGCCCTGGTGCTGGCCTACCTGTCCTGGACGAGCTACGACGACACGATCGAGAAGGCCGAAGCCACCACCGGCGGCATCGCCCGCGTCAACGCCTTCGCCCTCGACACCACGCTGATCACGGCCGACATGCTGCTGGCCGAGACGGCGGCGATCCTCGCCCCGCACTTCAACGACCCCGACGCCCTGCGCCAGACCTGGCAGGGCGAAGCCCAGCGCCTGCGCCACTACCTCGCCCGCGTGCCCCAGGTGGACAGCATCCGGGTTTTCGACGCCAGCGGCGAACTGCGCCTGTCCACCCACGACATGCCGCGCCCGGTCAACGTCGCCGACCGCCCCCACTTCCAGCAGGCCCGCGACAAGCCCGACACCGGGCTGATCATCTCGTCGGTCGTCGTCTCGCGCACCACCGACCGCGACGCAATCATCCTGCTGCGCCCGATCCGCGACGCCGACGGGCGCTTCCTCGGCGCGGTCAGCACGCCCCTCGACCTGTCCTACTTCGAGCGCCTGCTCGCCGACGCCCAGCTCGGTACCGGCGGCGCCGCGACGATCCGCCGTCTCGACACCAGCGCCATCGTCACCCGCCACCCTCCGGTGGCCGGCAGCATCAACAAACCCGATCCCGATCATCCCGCCTACCGGCAGGTCGTCGCCGGCAAGACCTCCGGCACCGTCGTCAGCACCAGCCAGTTCGACGGCATCGTGCGGATCGCCAGCTTCCAGCGCCTCGAACACTTTCCGCTTTACGTGGTGGTCGGCATCTCGCGGGCCGAGCTCCTGCATGCCTGGCAGTGGCGGGCCGCCGTCGTCTCGGCGCTGGTGGCCGTGGCGCTGCTGTCGGCGATCGTCTTCTACGGGCGCATGGCGCGCAGCAACCGCCTGCTCGAAAGCGTGCTCGACGCCGCCTCCGAAGTGGCGATCATCGCCACCGACCGCAGCGGAACCGTCACCCTGTTCAACCGGGGCGCCGAAAACCTGCTCGGCTACACGGCCGCCGAGGCGGTCGGCAAGATGCGCCTCGACCACTTCCACCTGCCCGACGAACTCGCCGCCCGCCGCACCGAACTCGGCGGGCCCGACGCCAGTCCGCCCGACCCCATCGGCGCCCTCACCGCGGTGCCCGACCAGGCCGGCGTCGAACAGCGGGAATGGACCTTCCGACAGAAAAACGGCGGCCTCGTGCAGGTCTCCCAGATCGTCACCCCGATCGCCACCGGCAAACTGCGCCATGCCGGCTACCTGTGCGTCGCCCACGACATCGAGGAACACAAACGCGCCGCCGGCCTGCAGGCCGCCCAGAACCGCGTGCTCGAGATGATCGCCAGCGACGCCCCGCTGCCCCGCGTTCTCGACCAGCTGGCCCGCGGCATCGAAGCCCAGGCGGGCGGCCTGCGCTGCTCGATCCTGCTGTTCGACGCCAAGAACGGCACCCTGCGCCACGGCGCCGCACCCAGTCTACCGGACGCCTACAACCGCGCCGTCGACGGGCTGGCGATCGGCGCCGACCGGCAATCCGGCGCCGTCGCCGCGTTCCTGCACGACGCGGTGCTGGTCGACGACGTCCAGACCGACCCGCGCTGGGCACCGCTGCACGCCGCCGCCCGCGCCGCCGAAGTGCACGCCTGCTGGTCCACGCCGATCCTCGACGCCGGCGGACGCCTGCTCGGCACCTTCGCCCTGTACAGCCCGCGCCCGACACTGCAGATCGCCGCCGCCGAGCAACTGGTGGACGTCGCCACCCACACCGCCGCCATCGGCATCGCCAGCACGCTGGCCGCCGCCGCCCTCGAAGCCAGCGAGAAACGCATGCGCCTGGCGCTCCACGCCGCCAACATGGATGCCTACGAATACGTCGCCTCTACCGACCGGGTGCACCGCGGCGGCGACCTGACCCGCCACTGGGGGCTGCCCATCGAAGGTTCGGGTCAGCAATACTTCGCACTGATCCATCCCGACGACCGCAACAGCTTCTTTGCCGCGCTCGGCGGCCTGACCGCAATCGCCCCCGACTACGCCGCCGAATACCGCCTGCGCGGCCCCGGCGGCAGCTACATCTGGGTCGCCGACTGGGCCAGCGCCACCTTCGACGACAAGGGCCGCATCGACCGGCTGTTCGGCGTGTGCCGCGACATCACCAGCCGCAAGGCCCTCGAAGACGAGCTGCGCCAGCACCAGCACCACCTCGAACAACTCGTCGCCGAACGCACCGCCCAGCTGTCGAGCTCCGAAGCCAACATCCGCCTGATCCTCGAATCCACCGCCGACGGCGTGTATGGCGTGGACACCCACGGCCTCCTGACCTTCATCAACCCGGCGGCCTGCCGCATGCTCGGCCTCGACGCCGAAGCGCTGATCGGCGAGCCCATCCACGCCCGCATCCACCACAGCCACGCCGACGGCGAGGCCTACGCCTGTGCCGACTGCCCGACCAACCAGACGCTGCGCCTGGGCGAAGTCGTCACCGTCACCAACGAAGTCTACTGGCACGCCGACGGCCATCCGGTGCCGGTGATCTACTCCACCCACCCGATGATCCGCGACGGCGCGATCGTCGGCGCGGTGGTCAGTTTCATGGACGTCACCGAGCGCCGCGCCCTCGAGGACGCCCGCGAGCAGGCCCGGCTGGCCGCCGAGAAGCTGGCCCGGGTGAAGAGCGAATTCCTCGCCAACATGAGCCACGAGATCCGCACCCCGCTCAACGGCATCCTCGGCTTCGCCCGCATGGGCTACCGGGGCAGCACCGACGGCCAGGCGCGGGACGCCTTCGCCCACATTCTCGACTCCGGCAAACTGCTGCTGGGCGTCGTCAACGACATCCTCGACTTCTCGAAGATCGAAGCCGGCAAACTGCACCTCGAAGCCGTCGCGGTCGATCTGCCGGCGCTGCTGCGCGCCACCGCTGGCACCTTCAGCGCGCGCGCCGACAGCAAGGGGCTGCGCCTCAACGTCGACCTCGCCCCCGACCTGCCCGCCACCTGCACCACCGACCCGCTGCGCCTCGGCCAGATCCTCACCAACCTGCTCTCCAACGCCCTCAAGTTCACCGAGCGCGGCCACGTCGCCCTCCACGCCCGACGCGACGGCGACATGCTGGCGCTGACCGTCAGCGACACCGGCATCGGCATCGACGCCGCCCAGCTCGGACAGCTCTTCACCGCCTTCGAACAGGCCGACAGCTCCACCACCCGCCGCTTCGGCGGCACCGGACTCGGTCTGGCGATCACCCGGCGGATCGTCGAGCTGTTCGGCGGCACCATCCAGGCCTTCAGCCAGATCGGCCACGGCAGCCGCTTCGAAGTCCGTCTGCCCTACGTCGCCGGCGAGCTGCCGCTCGCGCCGGTCGCGGCCGAGCAGCCGGCGTCCGTCGAAGCCCGGCGCCTGGCCGGCCTCGCCGTCCTCGCCGCCGAGGACAACGACGTGAACCAGATGGTCCTCGAAGACATGCTGGCCGCCGAAGGCGCCCGGCTGGTCATGGTCGGCAACGGCCGCGCGGCCGTCGAACGCGTCGCCCGGGACGGCCCCGACGCCTTCGCGATCGTGCTGATGGACATCCAGATGCCCGAGATGGACGGCTACGAAGCCACCCGGCGTATTCATGAAATCGCGCCGCAGCTCCCCATCATCGGCCAGACCGCCCATGCGATGGCCGAAGAAAAAGCCAAATGCGCCCGCGCCGGGATGGTCGACCACCTCGCCAAGCCGCTCGACATCGACACCCTCGTCGATACCATTCTGCGCCACGCCCGCCGGCCCGGGCAGCCGGCCCCCGCCACAGCGCCGGCCGCCGGGGCCGCCGCGCCCGCGCTGTTCGACCGCGCCGCCCTCGCCGCCCGCTACGCCAGCAAGCCCGAATTCGTCACCCGGCTGCTGGGCATTTTCCGCACCAGCGCGAGCCAGACGCGAGAGCACCTGCAGCAGGCCATCGGCGCCCGCGATCTGCCGCAACTCGCCGCGCTCGCCCACTCGCTGAAGGGATCGGCCGCCAACATGAACGCCGCCGCGCTGACCGAACAGGCCCGTCAGACCGAAGCCGCCGCCCGCGCCGGCCGGCCCGACGCCGTCGCCCTCGCCGCCGGCCTGTCAGCCCTGATCGACGCCACCCTCGCCGACATCGACCGCCAGGGCTGAACGCCCGGCCCCGCCGACCAGCGCCTGCGCCGCGGCAGCCAGGCTCGCCGCATCCAGCGTTTCGAGCGGCAGCGCGCGGCCGGCGGCCAGCCGCCGGTACAAGCCCTCGCCGCCCCGCCGGTAGGCCGGATCGTAATGTGCGGTGACCAGTTCCTCGGCCAGCTGGCGCCACGCGCCGGCCGTCAGCAGCGCCTGCCAGTCGGCGACCCGCTGGTGACCGTGCTGCGACACCAGCCGCGCCAGCTTTGCGCCAAAGGCCGCCGGATCGGCGATCAGGTCGGCATAACGCTCGAGCAGATGCTCGACCCGCGCTTCCAGCGGCGCCTGCACGCGTACGCAATCCCCGTCCCGCAAGCGCTCGAACAGCGCCCCCGGCACATGCAGGCGGCCGATCCGCCGGCTTTCCGACTCGGCCCACACCGACCGCGCCGGATCGAAGCCGCGCAGCGCCGACCACAGCAGGGTCTCGAACGCCTTCTGGCCCGGCTGGCTGGCGTTCAGCTCGCCCCCCAGCACCGAGCCGCGATGCCGGGCCAGCCCTTCCAGATCGAGCACCTGGCCGCCGGCCGCCGCCAGCGCTTCGAGGAGCGCCGTCTTGGCGCTGCCGGTCGGGCCGCACAGAATCGTGAAATCGCGCGCCGCCGGCAGGGTTTCGAGATCGTCGAGCACGCGCTGGCGGAAGGTCTTGTAGCCGCCCTCCAGGCGCCGCGCCGCCCAGCCGATCTGCCCCAGCACGAGGGTCATCGAACCGCTGCGCTGACCGCCCCGCCAACAGTAGATCAACGGTTTCCAGGCCTTCGGCCGGCTGACAAAATGCGTCTCGATGTGACGCGCGATGTTCCGCGACACCAGCGCCGCCCCCAGCTTGCGCGCCTCGAAGGGCGACACCTGCTTGTACAGCGTGCCGACCCGCACCCGCTCCTCGTCGTCGAGGACCGGACAATTGATGGCGCCGGGGATATGATCCTCGGCGAACTCGGCCGGCGAGCGGACGTCGATGATCGAATCGAACTCGTCGAGCTTGTCGAGACCGACGGAAAAAGGCGCGGTGAAGTGGGAAGACACAAAAATAAATACGAATCAAACAGACCAATTAATCGGAAAAAACGAAATGACTGAAACACCCCTGCGACTCACCGAATTGTCTCATGGCGGCGGATGCGGCTGCAAAATCGCCCCCGCGGTGCTCGCCGAAATGCTCGGCCACATGCCCGCCGCCCAGCCGTTCGCCAACCTGCTGGTCGGCACCGAAACCGCCGACGACGCCGCGGTGTGGCGCCTCAACGACGAGCAGGCGCTGATCGCCACCACCGACTTCTTCATGCCGATCGTCGACGACCCCTTCGACTTCGGGCGCATTGCCGCCACCAACGCGCTGTCGGACGTCTACGCGATGGGCGGCACGCCGATCATGGCCCTGGCCATCGTCGGCATGCCGGTCGGCAAGCTGCCGCTGTCGGCGATCGGGCGCATTCTCGAAGGCGGCGCCAGCGTCTGCGCCGAAGCCGGCATTCCGGTCGCCGGCGGCCACAGCATCGACTCGCCGGAGCCGATCTACGGCCTGGTCGCGCTCGGCCTGGCCCACCCGGACATCATCAAACGCAACCGCGACGCGCGCGACGGCGACCTGCTGATCCTCGGCAAGCCGCTGGGGGTCGGCATCCTCGGCTCGGCGATGAAGAAGGGCGTGCTCGACGCCGACGGCTACGCCCAGATGATCGCCACGACGACGCGCCTCAACACCGTCGGCCCGGCGCTGGCGAGGCTGCCGGGGGTCCACGCGCTGACCGACGTGACCGGCTTCGGCCTGCTCGGCCACCTGCTGGAAGTGTGCCGCGGCGCCGGGCTGGGCGCGACGGTGGCGGCCGCGCAGGTGCCGGTGATGGCGGCCGCGGTGCCCTTCGCGAAGCAGGGCATCGGCCCCGGCGCCATCGCCCGCAACCTCGGCAGCTGCGGCGACGACGTACGCTTCGACGAGGGTGTCGAAAGCTGGCAGCGCAATGTGCTGGCCGACGCCCAGACCAGCGGCGGCCTGCTCGTCGCCTGCGACGCCGAAGCCGCGCCGGCGGTGCTCGACGCCTTCCGCCTGGCGGGCTTCGACGCTGCCGCGGTGATCGGCCGGATGCACGCCGGCGCCGCGCAGCTGCGCGTCACCGCCTGAGCGGCCGGCGGCGCGGGAACGGCCGTCAGCGTTCCCGCCAGGCCTTGTTGAAGCTGTCGGCGAGCGGCTTGAAGAGATAGCCGAGGAAGGTCCGTTCGCCGGTGATGATGAACATGTCGGTCTGCATGCCGGGCTGCACCTTCTGCTCGCCGAGGCGGCGCAGCTCGTCGGCCGACACCGTCGCCTTGACGACGAAGTAGCTCGTCTCGGTGCGCTGGTCGACCACCGCGTCGGCCGACACATAGCTCAACTCACCCTTCAGCTCGGGCGTCGTGCGCGAGTTGAAGGCGTGCAGCTTGATGCCCACCGTCTGCCCCTTGGCAACCCGGTCGATGTCCGGCGGCAGCACCTTGCCCTCGACGATCAGCCGGTCGGAACTCGGCACCAGCTCCATCACCACCTCGCCCGGGCTGATCACGCCGCCGGCGGTGTGCACCTTGAGATCGGTCACCGTGCCATCCACCGGCGCCCGCAGCTCGGTCTGTTCGAGGGTGTAGCGGGTCGCGCTTTCGCGCTCGATCAGCTCGAAGTTCTCGGCCTGCACCTTCTTCAGCTCGGCCACCACGTCCTCGTGGAAGGATTTCCTGACCTGGAACTTCTTCAGCTCCTTCTCGCTGATCGCCGTGTTGGCCGACGCCACCTTGGAGGCCAGTTCGTCGCGTTCGCCGAGCAGGCGGGTCAGATCGCGCTCGGTGGCACGGATCTTGGTTTTCTCGACCATGCCCTGGCTGGCCAGCGCCGACAGGCCGTCGAGTTCGGCCTTGACGCTGGCGGCCTGCTCCTGCTTGGAACGCTGCTGCGACTGCAGACCGGAAATCTCGCTGCGCAGCGCGCCGATCTGGCGGTCGAGGATGCCCACCTCGCCGATGCGCGACGCCCGCCGCGCGTTGAACAGGGATTCCTGCGCGCGCAGGATCTCGGCGATCTGCGGGTCGTCGGCCTGACTCGTGAGCGCCTTCGGGAAGACGATGGCGGGACGCTCGTCGCGCTCCGCCTCGAGCCGGGCCTGGGCCGCCAGCGCCACCTCGCGCCCGCCCTTGACCACGCCGTAGGCCGCGCCGGCCTTGGTTTCGTCGAGGCGCACCAGCACGTCGCCGGCCTTCACCGCGGTGCCGTCGCGGACCAGGATCTCCTTCACCACGCCGCCCTCCTGGTGCTGGATCTTCTTGCGGCTGCTGTCGACCTTGATCGCCCCCTGGGCCACCACCGCCGACGACAGCGGCGCCAGCGACGACCAGACGATGCTGAGGCCGAAGGTGCCGGCAATGATCGCGTAGCCGATGCGGTTCCAGCGGCGTCCGTCGGCGGCGGCCTTTTCCTCGCCGACCACCAGCGCGGCTTCGAATTCGCGGGCAAGTTCAGACATGGGCAACCCCTCCGGCTTCCAGCGGCAGCCCCTCGGGCCGCGCGACGACGCGCCGCGTGATCAGCGGCATGACTTCCGAGGTCGGCCCGTGATTCGCGATCTGGCCTTTCAGGACCACCATCAGCTGGTCGGTGCCGCCGAGCACCGCCGGCCGGTGGGCGATCACCATCACCGTCGACTGGCCGCGCAGAGCCTCCATCGCCTGGCGCACCGCGGCCTCGCCTTCGGCATCGAGGTTGGAGGTCGGTTCGTCGAGGACGATCAGCGGCGGCCGCCCGTAGAACGCCCGGGCCAGCCCGACGCGCTGGCGCTGGCCGCCCGACAGATTGACGCCCGCCGGGCCGATCGGCGTGTCGTAGCCCTGCGGCAGTTCGAGGATGACCTGATGGGCACCGGCGAGCTGGGCCGCATCGACGACCTTGTCGGGGTCCACCTCGCCGAAGCGGGCGATGTTCTCGGCGACCGTGCCGGGAAAGAGTTCGATGTCCTGCGGCAGATAGCCTATGTGCGGGCCGACGTCCTCCCGGTTCCAGTCGGCGACATTGGCGCCGTCGAGGCGCACGACGCCGGTCCCCGGCCGCCACACGCCCACCGCCAGCCGCGCCAGCGTCGACTTGCCGGCCGCGCTGGGCCCGGTGATGCCGAGCACCTGACCGGCCTCGAGGGTGAAGCCGAGGTTGTGGACAGTGAACTTGCGCAGATCCGGCGGCCCGCCCGACACGCCTTCGAACACCAGCTTGCCCTCCGGTTTCGGCAGCGCCATCGTGGCCGCGTCGGCCGCATCGTTGCCGAAACCCTTGAGCAGGCGGCCGTAGGATTCGCGCGCCAGCAGGAAGCCGCGCCAGCCGCCGATGGCCGCCTCGACCGGCGCCAGCCCGCGGCCCATGATGATCGACGAGGCGATCATCACGCCGCCGGTGCATTCCTGCTGGATCACCAGCCAGGCGCCGACACCGAGGATCGCCACCTGCAGGAAAAAACGCAGCGCCTTGGCCACCGCCGCGACATTGGCCGCGCGGTCGCTGGCCAGGCCCTGCAGGCCGATGCCGAGGTCGTGACGCTTGCGCCAGCGGGCGGTGAGCCCCGGCAGCATGCCCATGGCGCGGACGGCTTCGGCGTTGCGGGCGGAGATTTCGGCGAACTGGGTGCCCGCCGCCATCTGCTTGCCGGCCTCGCCGATCGGCTCGCGGGTGTCGCGCTCGTTCCACAGCGCCAGCAGGAAGAGCAGCACTCCGCCGACCAGCGCCACATGTCCGAGCCACGGGTGGAGCACGTACACGAGGCCGATGTAGATCGGCATCCACGGCGCGTCGAGCAGGCTCAGGATGTGCGTGCCGGTGAGGAAGCTGCGCAGCTGGTCGAGATCGCGCAGGCCCTGTCCGCTGCGCCCGCCGGTGAGGGTGCGCATGAAGACGAGGCCCGACAGCTGGGCGTCGAAACGCGCGCCGAGGCGCACCAGCAGCCGCGAGCGCACCACTTCGAGGGCCGCCAGCGTCGCCAGGCAGGCGCCGGCGAAGAGGGTCAGGTACAGCAGGGTCGGACCGCTGCGGGAGGCCAACACCCGGTCGTAGACCTGCATCATGTAGATCGACGAGGTCAGCGTCAGCAGGTTGATGAAGAAACTGAAGAAGGCAACCCGCTTGAGCGTCCCGAGGGCCGCTTCGAGGGCCTGGCCCATCGGCGTGTCGATGCGCGGCCGTTCAAGTCCGAGAAATGGCACGATGATCCCTTGAAAAAGGAAGAGCCGGTCGAGGCCGGCCCTTTCGGTGTGCTGCGATCCGACTTCCGCCGGGAACGACTCAGGCGTGCCGGCGTCGCGCCGCGAACAGGCCCGCGCCGGCCAGGCCCAGCAGCGCCAGCGCGCCGGGCTCGGGGACCGTGCCGTGGTCGGTCGTACCTTCGAGACGGAAGGCCGTGGCGGCCACGCCCGGGGCATTCTCGCCGGCAGCGCCGAACCAGAACCATTCGGCATCGAGGTTGGTGTTCCAGATGCCGAGTTCGGTGGCGGTCAGCGCGACATCGGGGATGTCGAGGGTGTACATCGTGATCGTGGTGCCCGGGCTGAACACGTAGGGGCTGGTGGTCAGCGTCCCGGTGAGCTTCACGCCGCCGAGGAAGACTTCCATCGTTTCAGTGGCGCCGGGCAGCGAGTTGGCGCCGAGCTGGCCCCACCAGACGATCTTGTCGAGGGTCGCGTTCGACAGCGCCGGCCAGCTCTGGGTCCAGATCGGCGTGCCGTTGTCGTCGGATTGCTGGCTGTTGGCGGCGTCGGCCGGCAGCTGCTGGAAGAGCGTGTCGGCCAGCGCGGGGCCGCCGGCCACGAGGCAGGCAGCCGACACGAGAAGGGAACGAAGCTTGAAACGCATGACTGACTCCGGTTTGTAACTTTCCCTGACCCATGCAAGACCGATGCCAGAAAAAGAATTCATTGATTTCAACAACTTCACCAAATCGGCGTTTTCATTTGTAAAAAATATCGACAGGCCGCCGGGCCGGGGTCGCCCCCGGCCCGTGAGATCCGTCACACCTCGTGCGGCGGCAGCGGCACGCCGAGGATCGGGAACTCGAATTCGACCCAGTCGACCGCGAAGTCGCTGCCGTGTGCCTGCCCGGCGCCGTCGGTGGCGACCGGCACCGCATGCCCGGTCGCATCCTGGTAGGCGCCGAAGACGAAGTCGGTGCCATCGTAGGCGCCGGCCACCAGCTCGACCGCGCTGAAGCCGGCGGCGGCATGCAGGCTGACCTGCTGGCTGCCCGCCGCCGAGCCGGCACTGAAGGTGGTTTCGGCGACCACGTTGCCGGCGTCGTCGAGGAGACGCAGGCGGCCGCTCTCGGTGTAGAGGCTGCCGTCGTCGTTGATGAAGAAGCGCGACAGGTTGGCCGTCACGCCGGTCGCGTCGTCGGCCAGGTTGAAGCGCAGCGCCTCCTTGCCGTCGATTTCCTGACGCACGCTGCTGGTCGCCACCGACTGGCCGCTGACCCCCAGATCGCCCGAGTAGATGTCGCCGCCGGCAAGATTCTGCGGGCTGACGCTGTGGTAGGCCACCGCGCTCCAGCTTTCCGCGGCATTGGTCAGGTCGTGCTTGTGCACCGCGTCGATGCCGGTGTGGGTCCACGCCGCCGCCCACTGGCCGCCGCTGCCGCTCTGGCGCACCGGCGCGTCGCCGATCCGCGTGGTGGTGGTCGGGTGCTCGAGGACATTGATGGTGACGCTGCCGGTATCGACGCCGCCGTGGCCATCGGACACCTCGTAGGTGTAGCCGGTGGTGCCGGAGAAACCGGCCGTCGGCGTGAAGCTGAGACTGCCGTCGGCGAACTGCACCAGGCTGCCCTGCAGGCCGCTGGTGTTGATACCGATCACCTGCAGGCTGTCGCCGTCGGCATCGGTGTCGCCGGTCAGCACGCCCGGCGCCGGCAGCGTGAGGCTGTCGTTGGTCCACACGTACAGCGTTTCGTTGTCGGCCACCGGGGCGGCATTGGTGACGTCGATGCTGACCGTGCCGGTGGCACTGCCGCCGAAGCCGTCGGCCACCGTGTAGCTGAAGCCGGTGGTGCCGACGAAGCCCGCCGTCGGCGTGAAACCGAAGCTGCCGTCGGCGTTCAGGATGATGTCGCCGTTGAGGCCGGAAGCATCCAGGCTGGACACGAACAGCGCGTCGAGGTCGGCATCCGCGTCGTTGCCGAGGATGCCCGGGCTGGTGATGACCAGCGGTACGCCGGCGTGGGTCGCGTAGTGGTCGGCGCCGGCCACCGGGGCGCTGTTCACCACGTTGAAGGTGACCGTCGCGGTGTCGGTGCCGCCGACGCCGTCGGACACCTCGTAGGTGTAGCTGGTGGTGCCCGAGAAGTTGGCGGTCGGCGTGAAGGTGAAGCTGCCGTCGCCAAACTGCGTGAGGCTGCCCTGCAGGCTGGTGATGTCGACCAGCGTCACGTGCAGGGCGTCGCCGTCGGCGTCGGTGTCGCCGTCGAGCACGCCCGGTGCCGCAACGCTGACGACCTGGTTCGGGCGCAGGTTGTACACCTCGTCGTCGGCCACCGGGGCGGCGTTGCCCCCGCCGCCGTCGGTGACGGTGAGGCTGTGGCTGGCGATGTTGACGTAGGTGCCGTCCTCGTCGGTGAGGCTGACGGTGATGGTCGGTGTGCCGGCCGCGGCGTAGGTGTGGCTGACGTTGCCGATGGCGCTGTAACTGTCGCTGCTGCCGTCTCCCCAGTCGACGACGAGGCCATTGTTGGCGATGTGATCCTGGCCGGGATCGACGTAGTTGACGAGGCTGAGGGTGTAGGCGCTGCCGGTGGTGGCATTGTCGGCGCCGTTGGCGTCGAGGGTCGGGGCGACGTTGTTGACGGTGATGCCGACGCTGCGGACGGTGTTGCCACCGTCGCCGTCGCTGGCGGTGACGGTGATGTTGCGCAGGCTGGCGTTCACCGGGCCGTCGTCGTCGTCGGCATAGACGTGGGCGACCTGTCCGCCGAGCAGCGCGAGTTCGGCCGCAGTGACGGTCTGGACCGGGCCGCCGTCGTCCCATTCGATGCTGTAGGTGAGCGGGTCGCCGGCACCGGCGGCGTCGCTGCCGTTGATCGTCAGCAGGACGCTGGCGCCCTCGTCGGTGTGCGTCGGGGCGCCGATGATGAGTTCCGGTTCGACGTTGGTGACGGTGAGGCCGTGGCTGCCGAGGACGAAGCTGCCATCCTCGTCGGTGGCGCTGACGACGATCGTCGGCGTCGCCGGGCCGTCGGCGTAGGTGTGGGTGAAGCTGCCGGCAGCGGCGCCCCACTGGGCCGGGGTGAAGCTGTCGGTGCTGCCGTCGCCCCAGTTGATGCTGTAGCCGCTGCGGGTGTCGCTGCCGGGGTCGGTGACCGCGCCGACGCTGAGGACGTACGGGCTGCCTTCGGCAATGCTCGCCGCGCCGCCGACGAGGGCGCCCGGGGCGACGTTGTGGACGGTGATGTCGATGCTGCCGGCGGTGGTGCCGCCGTCGTCGTCGCCGACGGTGACGGCGATG
>SSSX01000314.1 GCA_015657735.1 Zoogloeaceae bacterium | reverse complement strand
AGGAGGAGATGCCCTGGCCGTCGGTTTCCTGACGGAAGTTGTCCATCTGGTCGTCGGTCAGGCGGCCCAGCATGTAGGCGCGGGAATAGACGCCCGGCACCGAGTGGCCCTGGAAGAAGATCAGGTCGCCGCCGGTCTCATGGTTGATGCTCTTCCAGAAATGCGAAAAGCCCACGTCATAGAGGGCTGCGGCGGAGGCGAAGGAGGCAATGTGGCCGCCCACGTTGGTGTGCTTGTTGGCGCGCACGACCATCGCCATGGCGTTCCAGCGGATGTAGGAGTGGAGCTTGATCTCCATGTCCGGATCGCCCGGGTACTTGGGCTGCTGGTCGGCGGGGATGGTGTTGATGTACTGGGTGGTTGCCGAGTAGGGGAGGTCGATGCCTTCCTCACGCGCGGCTTCGATCACCTTTTCGATCAGGAAGTGCGCCCGGGCGGGGCCTTCCTGCGCAACGACGCTGGACAGAGCTTCCAGCCATTCCTGGGTTTCCTGGGTGTCGGTGTCCGCCAGGACGACTTGCGTGTTCGCGGCCATGGTCTTGTCTCCTCATGACTTGCGGGTTGTGGATTGCTGCCGTGGGTAACGGCAACGGTCTTTCACTACAAACCGGAGCAGGACCGGATCACGGTCCGAATTTTTCGCAATATAAAACGATTTCTCGTAATGCGCAATAGGCTGACGTGCATTTCACAATGTGAAGCGGCGGAAAGAGGCCGGCCGGCGCCCGGACGGGGTGCGGAAAGTGCCGTTCGGCGCCGGGCTCACTTCGGCTCCGGGTCGCGCTTGCGGTCTTCGTCGTAGGCGAAGACCACCTGCCGGTTGCGCACTTCGCCGATGACCATCACGCGGGTGCTGTCGATCGCCTCGTGGTCGGTCTTGGAGAAGGGGCGGTCATAGACCATGACGATCCCGGCGACGCGCTCCTTCAGCGATTCGAGGGCTTCCTGCAGTTTGGGGCCGTCGGTGCTCCGGGCCTGGCGGATCGCCGCGGCGAGCAGCAGCATCGAGTCGTAGCCCTGGGCGGCGGCGGGGGCCACCGGGATGCGCTCGACGCCGAAGGTCTTGCGATACTTTTCGATGAACATCCGGCGCCGTTGTGTATCGCCTTCCTGGATGAAGGTCTGCGGCATCCGCGCGCCTTCGGCGTTGGGGCCGGCGTTGTCGATGAAGTTCGACATCGCCAGCGCCCAGCTGCCCACCAGCGGCGCCTTCCAGCCCAGGCGCACCATGCCGTTGGCGAGGTGGGCCAGTTCGGGGCCCAGGCCGTAGGTCAGGATGCCGTCGGCGCCGGCGGCGCGGGCGCGGGCCAGTTGCGGCGTCATGTCCACTTCGCGGATGTTGAAGCGTTCGATGGCCACCGGCTTGATGCCGTGGCGCTCCAGCGCGCGCTCCAGATCCTCGCGGCCGAGCTGGCCGTAATTGGTGCTGTCGTGGAAGATCGCCAGCCGGCGCAGGCGCTGCCGGACGACCGCCTCCTCGACGATCATCGCCGCCTGGATGGCATCCGGCGCCGAGACGCGGAAGATGTAGTTGTCGGGATACTGCGGCGGCAGGAACTGCTTGGTGATGATCGACCCGGTCGCCACCGAGGTGATCATCGGGATGTGGGCCTGCTGGTAGAAGCGCTGGCTGGCCAGCGCGACGCCGGTGTT
>SSSX01000313.1 GCA_015657735.1 Zoogloeaceae bacterium | reverse complement strand
CCGGCCCAGGTTCGCGACGGCCTCCTCGCCGACAGCCGCGGCATGACGCTCTACGTTTTCGACAAGGACGCCGCCGGTTCCGGCAAGAGCGCCTGCAACGGCCCGTGCGCCGCCAACTGGCCGCCGCTGCCGGCCGCCGACAGCGACAAGACCAGCGGTGACTGGTCGGTCGTCGTCCGCGACGACGGCCGCCGCCAGTGGGCCTACAAGGGCTGGCCGCTATACACCTGGAGCAAGGACCAGAAGCCCGGCGACACCACCGGCGACGGTTTCAACAAGGTCTGGCACATCGCCCGGCCCTGACCGCCCAGCCAGCGCCGGCCGATGCCCGCCGAACACGCGATCCTCGCCGAGATTCCGCGCCTGCGCCGCTACGCGCGGGCGCTGACCGGCAACGCCGCCGAGGCCGACGATCTGGTGCAGGACACCCTCGAGCGGGCCCTCGGCAAGTGGACGCTGTGGCGCCCCGGCAATCTGCGGGCCTGGCTGCTGACGATGATGCACAACGTTTTCGTCAATCAGCTGCGGGCACGGCCGGTGCTGGTGATGGCCGACGAGGACGAGCTGGCGGCGATTCCGGTGCGCCCGCGCCAGCACGACGAGCTGGAGCTGCGCGACCTCGACCGGGCCCTCGCGCGGCTGCCGCCGGAGCAGCGGGAAGTCCTGCTGCTGGTCGGGCTGGAAGAACTGAGTTACGACGAAACCGCCCGGGTGCTGGGCGTGCCGGCCGGCACCGTGATGTCGCGCCTGTCCCGCGCCCGCGAAAAACTGCGGGCGATCCTCGCCGGCGACGGCAAGCCGCAACACCTGAAGGTGATCAAATGAGCGAGCGTATCGACCGGGACCGCTTGCACGCCTACGCCGACGGACAACTGTCCGACGACGAACGCGCCGCCATCGCCGCGCGCCTCGCCGAGCACCCCGACCAGCGTGCCGAAGTCGCCGACTGGCTGCGCCAGAAGGCCCTGCTCCACGACGCCTACGACCCGCTGCTGGCCGAACCGCTGCCGCCGGCCCTCGCCGCCCTCGCCGCGAGCGGCGGCCGGCCGCGCCTGCGCCCGCTGCGCATTGCCGCGGCGCTGGGCTGGATCGCCGTCGGCGTGACCCTCGGCAGCGTCGGCGACCGCTTTTGGCGCCCCGCCCCGGACAGCACCGAGCTGGCCACGCTGCCCCACCGCGCAGCGGTCGCCCACGCCGTCTTCGTGCCCGAAGTGCGCCACCCGGTCGAAGTCGGCGCCGACCAGGAGGCGCATCTCGTGGCCTGGCTGTCGAAACGGCTGGGCGCCCGGCTGCGCGTGCCCGGCCTGCGCGCCGAAGGCTTCCATCTGGTCGGCGGACGGCTGATTCCGTCCGACAGCGGCCCCGGCGCACTGATCATGTACGAAGACAGCGCCGGCCGGCGCCTGACCCTCTACGTCTGCATCGACGACGCCAACAGCGGCGCCACCGCCTTCCGCTACGCCCGGCAGGACACTCTATCCACCTTCTACTGGATCGACGGCCACAGTGCCTACGCCCTGTCCGGCGAGCTGCCCCGCGAGACGCTGCTGCCGATCGCCACGACGATCTACCGGCAACTCGCCGGCGAGCCCCACGGCTGACGGCGTGCCGCTGGAACGATCCGGCCGGCGCCAGGCTCCGGTTGGCGCCCGCCATCGGTCACAATGACGAGCGCAGGAAAAAATTCGCCCGCCGCCGTAATTTCCGTCGCGCTGGCCCGTCTACCGGTGCACACCCCAACCTTTTCCGGAGACTGCGTCATGCTGATCCGCCGCCCTGCCGACATCCTGTCCTCCGAAATCACCGCCCCGGCCGTGTACCGGGAACGCCGCCGCTTCATCGCCCAGGCCGGCAGCCTGGCCCTCGCCGCGGCGCTGCCCGCCGGCCCGGCCCACGCCGGCATCGGCCCGCTGACGCCGAGCCCCCTCAGCACCACCGAGCCGCCGACCTCCCGCAAGGCCGTCACCACCTACAACAATTTCTACGAACTGGGCACCGACAAGGCCGACCCCGCCGAGAACACCCACCGCCTGAAGCCCGCGCCGTGGACGCTGCGCATCGAAGGCCTGGTCAACAAGCCGCGCAGCTTCGGCATCGACGAACTGCTGCGGCTCGCCCCGCTTGAAGAGCGCATCTACCGCATGCGCTGCGTCGAAGGCTGGTCGATGGTCATCCCGTGGGTCGGCATTCCGCTCGCCACCCTGCTCAAGCAGGTCGACCCGCAGGGCAGCGCCAAATACGTCGAATTCGTCAGCCACTACGACCGCGCCACGATGACCCGCGGCGTGCTCGACTGGCCGTATCTCGAGGGCCTGCGCCTCGACGAAGCCCGCCATCCGCTGACGATCCTCGCCCTCGGCCTGTACGGCGACGTGCTGCCGGTCCAGAATGGCGCACCGGTCCGGCTGGTCGTGCCGTGGAAATACGGCTTCAAGGGCGGCAAATCGCTGGTCGCCATCCGCCTCGTCGACAAGCAGCCGACGACCAGCTGGATGAAGGCCGGACCGTCGGAATACGGCTTCTACGCCAACGTCAATCCGGAAGTCGAACACCCGCGCTGGAGCCAGGCCACCGAACGCCGCATCGGCGAATTCACGAAGCGCAAGACGCTGATGTTCAACGGCTACACCGATCAGGTCGCGCCGATGTACGCCGGCATGGATCTGCGCCGCTATTTTTGAGCCATGAGCATGACCCCGAGCAACACCCAACTCGCCACCATCAAGACCGTCCTTTTCGTGGTCTGCCTGCTGCCCGCCGCGCTGCTGTGGCGACGCTTCGACCTGGACGCCCTCGGCGCCAATCCGATCGAGGCGATCACCCGCAACACCGGCGACTGGACGCTGCGCTTCCTGCTGATCACCCTCACCGTGACGCCGCT
>SSSX01000312.1 GCA_015657735.1 Zoogloeaceae bacterium | reverse complement strand
GTATTCCACCACCACCTGGAAAACGCCCTTCTCGAGGGTCGGCGCGGTGCGGCTGAACGTCACCGGACAACCGGCGCAGGCCTGCAGGCCGAGCGCCGCGAGTTCCAGCGCCTGGGCCATCGAAATGGCGCCCTGGTTGCCGTCGGTTTCAAGGAAACCCATTTCGGGGAACAGATTGCGCAGGCGCGGTTCATAGCCGGGGATCGCGTCGATGTCGCACTCTTCCTCGGTGCACGACACAATGGCTTCGATCGCGGTATGCCGGCTCCACAGATTGGGGCCGCGCAGTGCCCGGATACGTGAAACTTCCATGGATTTCAGTCCTTGTCTTGGTTCCCGGCCGCCACGGACGGGCGGCCGGCTGTCTCGTTTTTTTCTCGCCGGAAGGCCGTGCTCAGTCGGCGCGCAGCGGCGCGCTCGGGTCGTAGGGCTTGACGCCGGCGCGGATCATGGCCGGCGACACACCCAGCGCCCAGGCGCCCGCCACCGCACCGAGCAGGTTGGACAGCACGCCCGGCTGCTCGCCCGCCCCCTTGGCGAGCATGGCGATCTTGACCAGCGGCGCGATCTGCTCTTCCTTGTCGCCGGTGGCGAGGACGATCGCGCCATCCTTCACGCAGACCGTGCGCTTGCCGTCGCCGCGGGCGGCGACGATGGCCTCGGCCTTGCTGTCGACGGCGTAGAAGATCACTTCGCCGTCGCACAGCGGCGCCATTTCGACGACCGCCGGGTCCTCGGCGTTGAGCACCGCGACGCCGTAGGGCAGCACCAGGTCCACCTGGGTACGGAAGACGTTCCAGATCTTTTCGGCCGAATCAATGTAGAACTCGCCGAAGTGCATCTCCGCATCGACGTTGGTGACCACGCCAACCAGACAGCGGTCGTACACGGTGCCGTCGGCGAGGATGCTGCGGCAGCCGTTCTCGAACACCGCGGCCTCGACCGAGCGGTTCATCAGCACGCGCTCGGCGGCATCCCAGTTGGTGCCTTCGGCGGTCTCGACCTGACGGCCGTCGAGGAACACGCCTTCGCTGCACGCCAGGCCGGTGTACTGGCCGGACAGGCGCAGCAGATGGGCGATCAGGCGGGCCACCGGCGTCTTGCCGCGGCTGCCGGTGACGCCGACCACCGGAATGCGCGAATCCTCGTCCTTCTCGAACAGGTGATCGACGATGGCCTCGCCGACCGGACGCGGCTGGCCGACCGCCGGCTTGATGTGCATCAGCAGGCCCGGGCCGGCATTGACCTCGACAATCGCGCCGCGCTGCGCATCGAGCGGTTTGGAGATGTCCTCGCAGACCAGATCGACGCCGGCGATGTCGAGGCCGACGATGCGCGCGGCAAGGCAGGCCAGTTCGGCGGTGTCGGGATGCACCTCGTCGGTCACGTCGAAGGCCATGTTGCTGGTGCGCACGATCATCACCTCGCGGCCTTCCGGCGGCACGCTGCTGCCGCTGAAGCCCTGGCGCTCGACTTCCATCTTCGCCGCCGGGAAGCGGTCGAGGCTGATCACATACAGCGGAAACTCGTGCTCGACGCCGCGGCGCGGGTCGGTATTGATCTGCGAGTCGATCAGCTGGTCGATCGTCGATTTGCCGTCGCCGACCACCGACACCGCCTCGCCCATGTTGGCCGCAACCATCTTGCCGCCGACCACCAGGATGCGGTGCTCGGTGCCCCGGATGAAGCGCTCGACCATCACTTCGGAGCCTTCGGCCAGCGACAGCGGGTAGGCCGCGGCGACTTCCTTCGCGCAATTGACGTTGGTGAACACGCCGCGGGCGTGATTGCCGTCGGTCGGCTTGACGACCACCGGGTAGCCGATGTCGTCGGCCGCCTCGATGGCTTCCTCGACGCTGCCGACCACCCGGCCTTCGGGCACCGGCACGCCGCACGACGACAGCAGCATCTTGGTGAGATCCTTCTCGCTGGCAATGCTCTCGGCGATGGCCGGCGTGCGGTCGGTTTCGGCGGTCCAGATGCGGCGCTGGCGGGCGCCGTAGCCCAGCTGCACGAGGTTGCCTTCGGCCAGCAGACGGATGTACGGAATGCGCCGGCTCTTGTCGGCGGCGGCCTCGACGATGCAGCGGGTGCTCGGCCCGAGCATGTAGTCGTCGATCAGATCGCGCAATTTGGTGACGGCGGCCTCCACGTCGTAGGGCCGCTCTTCGATCGCCGCCATCAGCAGGTCGCGTCCCATGTCGAGCGCCGCCATCGACACTTCCTTCTGCCAGGCCCGGATCACCACCTTGTAGACGCCCCGTTCGGAGGTCTCGCGGGCCTTGCCGAAACCGCCCGGGATGCCGGCGAGGTTCTGCAGTTCGAGCGTCACGTGTTCGAGGATGTGGCCGGGCCAGGTGCCGTCGTGCAGCCGCTTCACGAAGCCGCCGCGCTCGCCGATGCTGCAGCGGTGCTCGATCAGCGTCGGCAGCAGCGCGGTGAGGCGGTCGGGCAGACCGGGGATGACATTGGACGGGCAATCTTCCAGGTCATGGATGTCGACCCACGCTTCGAGAACCGAGCGGTACGTCCAGATGTTCGGTCCGCGCAGGTGGAGCACATTGAGGAAGTCGATCGTTTTGTTGGTCATGGACAAAGGTGAGGAAGTAACAAGCCGCCTGGCGGCACGGTTTGACACGAACTTGATCTGCCCTTAACGCGGCAGGCCCTTCCTGGATTACCGGCGAAAAAAATATTCGATGTGCGGGCCGATCCGGCCCCACTGCGGTATACGCGCTTGTAACGAGTCAGTAAACTTTGCGCGGCAATTTTGCCCTACGCCGGCCGTTTTCTGTGGCCTTATCGCGTCCTTCGAGATGAATTCCGAGTCCTCCCACGTTTCCCACGCCCACTCGAACACCTACGCCGACTACATCGGCCCGGCCGTGCCGGACAGCTGGCGCCCGCGCCTCGACGAGGCGCTCGCTCCCGGTGAAAAGGTTCTCGCCAGTCTCGGGCTCGATCTGGACACGCAGCTGCAGTTCCGCCCGGGCCTCGTCGCCCTCACCAGCACCCGCCTGATGGGCTGGAACCACGCCACCCAGGACTGGCAGTCGTGGCCCTTCCGCGAAGGCATGCAACTGCGTCACCGGGATCAGGCCGGCGTCGCCAGCCTCGATCTCATCGACGCCGGCGCCCGGCTCGACGGCTGGCGCTTCACGCTGGCCCTCGACCCGGCCGCCCACAATCTGGCCGACCGTTTCCAGGCCCAGCTCGAATGCGTGCTGGCAGGCCGCCAGCCGGCCCCGCCCGAACCGCTCACCTGTCCCACCTGCGACGCGCCGCTGCCGCCGGGCACCGACGAATGCCCGACCTGCGCCCGCGAGATTCACACCCCGCCGTCCACCTGGACGCTGCTGCGCCTGTGGCGCTTCGCCCGCCCGTACAAGAGCCAGCTGCTGGCCGGCTTCATCCTCACGCTGCTGTCCACCGGCGCCACCCTGGTGCCGCCCTACCTCACCATGCCGCTGATGGACGAGGTGCTGATCCCCTTCCAGAACGGCGTGCCCATCGACACCCACAAAGTCATGCTGCTGCTCGGCGGCCTGCTCACCGCCGCGCTGGTGGCGTGGAGCCTCGGCTGGGCCAAGACCTACATCCTCGCGCTGGCCAGCGAGCGCATCGGCGCCGACCTGCGCATCACCACCTACGAGCACCTGCAGGGCCTGTCGCTCGAATATTTCGGCGGCAAGCGCACCGGCGACCTGATGTCGCGGATCGGCGCCGAGACCGACCGGATCACCCTGTTCCTGTCGCTGCAGCTGCTGGATTTCGCCACCGACGTGCTGATGATCACCATGACCGCGGCGATCCTCATCTCGATCAACCCGTGGCTGGCCCTCGTCACGCTGGTCCCGCTGCCCTTCATCGCGTGGCTGATCCACGCCGTGCGCGACCGCCTGCGCTACGGCTTCGAGCAGGTCGACCGGGTGTGGTCCGAAGTCACCAGCGTGCTCGCCGACACCATCCCGGGCATCCGCGTCGTCAAGGCCTTTGCCCAGGAAAAGCGCGAGGTGAACCGCTTCAAGGACGCCAACATGCGCAACCTGCAGGTCAATGACCGGGTCAATCGCATCTGGTCGGTGTTCTCGCCCACCGTCACGCTCTCTACCGAAGTCGGCCTGCTCATCGTGTGGGGCTTCGGCATCTGGCTGGTCGCCGGCAAGTCGATCACCGTCGGCGTGCTGACCGCCTTCCTCACCTACATCTCGCGCTTCTACACCCGTCTCGACTCGATGAGCCGGATCGTCTCCTTCACCCAGAAGGCCGCCGCCGGCGCCAAGCGCATCTTCGACATCCTCGACCACGTCTCCAGCGTGCCCGAGCCGGCCAAACCGCAACACCTGCCGGCCGTTACCGGCGCCATCGAATGCCGCAAGGTCGGCTTCCGCCACGGCAACCGCACCATCCTGCGGGGCGTCGACCTGGCCATCCAGCCCGGCGAGATGATCGGTCTGGTCGGCCACTCGGGTTCCGGCAAGAGCACCCTGGTCAACCTCATCTGCCGTTTCTACGACGTCACCGACGGCTCGATCCGCATCGAAGGCGTCGACGTGCGCTCGGTGCCGGTGTCCGAATACCGCCGCAACATCGGCCTGGTGCTGCAGGAACCGTTCCTGTTCTTCGGCACCATTGCCGAGAACATCGCCTACGGCAAGCCCGACGCCAGCCGCGCGGAAATCGTCGCCGCTGCCCGCGCGGCCCACGCCCACGACTTCATCATGCGCCTGCCCCACGGCTACGACTCGCTGGTCGGCGAGCGCGGTCAGGCCCTGTCGGGCGGCGAGCGCCAGCGCATCTCGATCGCCCGCGCGCTGCTCATCGACCCGCGCATCCTGATCCTCGACGAAGCCACCTCGGCGGTCGATACCGAAACCGAAATGGAAATCCAGGCCGCGCTCGAAAACCTCATCCGCGGCCGCACCACCATCGCCATCGCCCACCGCCTGTCCACGCTGCGCAAGGCCGACCGGCTGGTCGTGCTCGACCGCGGCCAGATCGTCGAGATCGGCAACCACGACGCGCTGATGGAAAAACAGGGCGCCTACTTCCGCCTCTACGAAGCGCAGACGCGCAAGCTCGACGACGGCATCACCGCCGAGCAGCCCCGCGTGCCCTTCCACCGCGAACACGCCAACGCCTGAGGCCCGGTCATGTCCCACGCCATCACCCTCGAACGCAATGCCTTCGGCCAGCTCGTCTTCGTCGCCGCCGACGGCACGCGCCACCTGGTCAATCCGGTGCGCTCCTTCCCCATCGCCGCGCCCACCGAAGGCATCGGCCTGGTCAACACCGACGGCGAGGAAGTCGCCTGGGTCGAACGCATCGCCGACCTGCCGCCGGCCGCCCGCGAACTCCTCGAAGCCGAACTCGCCACCCGCGAGTTCATGCCGGTGATCCAGCGCATCCACTCGGTTTCCAGCTTCGCCACGCCCAGCACCTGGGAAGTGGACACCGACCGTGGCCCGACCAGCCTCGTGCTGAAGGGCGAGGAAGACATCCGCCGCCTCGTCCGCCCGGCGCTGCTGATCGCCGACAGCCGCGGCATCCACTTCCTGATCCGCGACCGCTACGCGCTCGACGCCCACAGCAAGAAGATGCTCGACCGCTTCCTGTAAGCCCGGCCCCGGCGGCCCCACCAGCGACAACGCCCCGGCATGCGGGGCGTTGCGGGTGAGGCAGCGGTGCGGCGCTTACTTGTAGCCGGCGCGGTCGTAGATCATCTGCGCCTTGACCTGATACATCTCCAGCTTCTTCACCGGCAGGGCGTCGGCCTTGAACTTGCCGAGGGCGTCGAGCGCCTTGTTCGACACCTTCACCGATTCCACCACCGGCCATTCGTTGTTGCCGTCGGCAAAGTAGCGCTGGGCATCGTCGGACGCCAGATACTCGAGGAACTTCACCGCCGCCTCCTTGTGGGGCGCGTACTTCAGCACGCCGGCGCCGGACACGTTGATGTGGGTGCCGGTGGTCGCCTGGTTGGGCCACGCGACGCCGACCTTCTCCATCGCCTTGACGTCTTCCGGTTTGGTGGAACGCATCATCCGTGCCACGTAATAGGTGTTCGACAGCGCCACCTGGCATTCGCCGGCCGCGACCGCCTTGATCTGGTCGGTATCGCCGCCCTTCGGCGCCCGCGCGAAGTTCGCCACCATGCCGCGCGCCCATTCCTCGGCCTTCGCCTCGCCCTCGTGGGCGATCACCGACGCACCGAGCGACAGGTTGTAGGGATGCGAGCCCGAGCGCGAGCACAGCTTGCCCTTCAGCGCCGGCCTGGCCAGATCGTCGTAGCTGCGCACCTCGTCGGCCTTCACCGACAGCTTGTTGTAGATGATGACCCGCGCGCGGGTCGAAAACGAGAACCAGTCGTCGCTGCGCAGATGGGCCGGGATGCGCGATTCCAGCACCTTGGAACTCACCGGCACGAACAGCCCCAGTTCGTGGGCCTTGGCCAGACGCGCCGCATCCACCGTCAGCAGAATATCCGCCGGGCTGTTGGCGCCCTCGTTGCGGATGCGCTCGAGGAGTTCGTCCTCCTTGCCTTCGATGCGGTTGATGCGGATGCCGGTCTGCTTCGTGAAATTGGTGTAAAGCGCCTCGTCGGTCTGGTAGTGACGGGCCGAGTAGAGGTTGAGCTCCTTGTCGTCGGCCTGGGCGGCGGCGGACAGGCTCGCCAGCGCAAGCGCGAGCACGGTGGACTTGAACTTCATGAACGAGACTCCGGAAAAAGGACGCAGGACGCGAATCAGACGACGGGCAGTCTAACCAGCCTGAGCGGCGATGTAAATGCGAATTGTTCGCAAACGCATCTTGCCACACACAGGCGCGGCTTCGAATTATGATCCACGCTCCCCGACGCCACCCGCACAACGATGGATTTCCAGGCCCCCAAACCCCACTCCGCCGCCTGCGAACGCAACCGCGAGCCGATCCTGGCCGTCTTGCGGGAACATTTCGCCGACCGCCGGCAGGTGCTCGAAGTGGGTTCCGGCACCGGCCAGCATGCGGTGTACTTCGCCGCCGCGCTGCCCGGACTCATCTGGCAGACCAGCGACCGGCCGCCCTGGCTGCCCGGCATCCGCCAGTGGCTCGCCGAGGCCGCCTTGCCCAACACGCCGCCGCCGCTCGAACTGGATGTCACTGGCCACTGGCCGGCGGCACGCTTCGATGCGGTGTTCAGCGCCAACACCCTGCACATCATGGGCTGGCCCGAGGTCGAAGCCTTCTTCGCCGGCCTGCCGGCCGTTCTCGCCGCCGACGCCCGGCTGACGATCTACGGCCCGTTCAATTACGCCGGGCAATTCACCAGCGCCAGCAACGCCGCCTTCGACGCCAGCCTGAAGGCCGACGATCCGAAACGCGGAATCCGCGATTTCGAAGCCGTCGACGCGCTCGCCCGCGCCATCGGCTTCCGTCTCGTCGACGACCGCGCGATGCCGGCCAACAACCGCTGCCTGAGCTGGCGGCGCTAGCGCCCGGCCGCCGGCGTCAGGCGCGGCTCAGGCCGAGCAGGCTCATCGGCCCGCTGGAGGTGTTGAGCACGATCGAGTCGGCGCCGCTGCCCTGCTGCTGCTGGACGCCATAGATCGTCAGCGGGCCGGTATCGAAGGCGAACACGTCGCCGGACAGCCGGACCAGCAGCTTGCCGACCTGCGGAAACCAGGCGTAGGCCATGTCGTTCTGGCTACCCGAGGTGGACGGCGAGCCGAGTTCGGCCGGCCACCAGTTGCCCGACCACGCCATTCCGCCCGCCGGCTGGAAACCCGCGGCCGGCGCCGGCTCGCGATGCTGCGACAACTCCTCGAGGAGCGCACCGACCCGCCACTTGAGGCCGTTGTTGAACATGTCGCCGATCATCATCATGCCGCCGCTCATCCACTGGCCGAAGCCGCCGAGTTCGGGGTGGTTGAACTGCGCCTGGCTGAACCCGCCGGCCTGCAGCGCGGCGTAGGCGGAGCGGCCGGCGTCGGCACTGAAGCCGTGACGCGCGGCGATCTCATCGATGGTAGGCATGCAAATCTCCGTTCAGAGTGTTTCAGTCGATCCCTGTCCGTCATCGGTGGACAGTGCTTCCAGCCGGCGATGGGGCAGCTGGAGGCCGGACAAGGGGTCGTCGATGGCGACGACGGTGATCGTGGGTGGCTCGGCGCGCACGCTGCCGAAGATTGTCGCGAACGACACATCCGCCGCATCGCGACCGACGCCGAAGCGCATCAGGCCCATCGGTATGGCGGTATTCGAGGGGTCGAAAAGATACCAGCGGCCATCGAGGAAGACCTCGACGTAGGCGTGGAAATCACTCGGCCCGAGAGCCGGATCGGCGCCGTAATCGATGCCGGTGACAAAGCGCGCCGGCAGGTTCAGCGCCCGGCACAGCGCGATCATCAGGTGCGCGAAGTCGCGGCACACGCCGACCCGCTCGTGCAGCGTGTCGAGCGCGGACGTGCTGGCATTGGTGCTCGCCGACTCGAAGCGCACATGCCGCCCGACCCAGTCGCAGATCGCGCGGACCCGGCGATAACCCGGCGTCAGCTGGCCGAACTCGCGGATCGCCACGTCGTAGAGGCGGTCGGACTGGCAATAGCGGCTTGGGTAGAGGTAGGTCAGCACCTCGTCGGGCAGACTCGACACCGGCTGCTCGCCGATGGATTCCGGCACGCCGACGTGGTGCTGCAGCTCGACCGTCGCGCTGTAGCGCAGGCGCAGCCGGCCGGCCTCGGCGCGCAGGCGCATGTAACGGTTGCGGGTCGCCCGGTCGGTATGGACGCGAGGCAGCACGAACTGGCCGAGTTCCATCATTTCCGTCAGCACCCGCTGGCTGGGGGTGTGGGCGGCGTGGATGTTGAAGATGAAATCGCAGCCCGGCGGCGCGACTTCGTAGTTCAACTCCACCGAAAACTTCAGCCTGACCATGGATGTTCCAGAAAACGCCGGCAGACGCGGAATGGCGTCCGATCCGGCGGAAAAACGCCCGCCGGATATCCAGCGCGCGGCGACAAGGCATCCATCCTACTCTGCGGCGCTGCAGCACGGCAGATTTTTCCGCCCGCCGCGGCGGCGGATGTCAGCGGCGGTAGCGATTCACCTCGTCGCGCGTCGCCAGCGCCACGTCGCGCGCCCTGGCGGCGAAATCCTCGCCCGAGCCGGCGTAGAGGATGGCCCGCGACGACGAAATCATCAGTCCGTCGCCGGCCGCCGTACGCCCGGCCTTCACCGTCGCCTCGACATCGCCCCCCTGGGCGCCGATGCCCGGCACCAGCAACGGCAGATCGCCGACGATGGAACGCACATCGGCGAGCTCCTGCGGGAAGGTCGCGCCGACCACCAGCGCGTTCTGGCCATGGATGTTCCACTTGCCGGCAACCAGTTCGGCCACGTGCTGGTAGAGCTTGCGCCCGCCCTCGACACTGAGGTTCTGCAGATCCGAGCCGCCCGGATTGGAGGTGCGGCACAGCACGATCAGGCCGCGGTCGGAAAACTCCAGGTAGGGCTCGACCGAATCGAAGCCCATGTAGGGATTCACCGTCAGCGCGTCGGCCCGGTAACGCTCGAAGGCTTCGCGGGCGTACTGCTGGGCGGTGGCGCCGATATCGCCGCGCTTGGCGTCGAGCACCACCGGCACCGCCGGATGCCGCTCATGGATGTAGGCGATCAGATCCTGCAGCTGATCCTCGGCGCGGGCGGCCGCAAAGTAGGCGATCTGCGGCTTGAAGGCGCAGGCCAGGTCGGCGGTGGCGTCGACGATGCCCTTGCAGAAGGCCAGCACCGCGTCGGGGCGATCCTTCAGATGAGCGGGGAAACGGGCGCTGTCCGGGTCCAGCCCGACGCACAGCAAAGAATCGTGGCGCTGCCAGACGGCAGCCAGTTTGGAACGGAAATCCATGGGCGGAGGGGCGCAGGCGGCCCGCGGGAAGTGAATGCCGGCCGCGATTCTACCAGCCCCGGCCGCCGCGCCATGTTGCGTTACAGCATGCTCCAGCTCCGGCCACGGACAACGTTGCAGCTGTCCATTTTGTAGACAGTGCCACACCCCCCGCGCCGCGCCCCCGGCATTTCGGCAAAAACAACAAATCCATTTGCGAACAGCGAGTTAAACGCGCTTCACGGGCGTTCCGGCACGCCGGGCACGGCCTTCGCAAAGAAAAGATCACACCGTAACAGCGTGTTTCACGGCAATCCGAAGCAAGCAATCCATAACAAGGATGCCGTGCACAAACGCCAGAACGGGAGGAGTGGAGCACGGCCATGGAGCGGCCGGTTCCGCTGGAAACATCAATCAAAAATTCCGGAGAGACAACCGTCATGAAGAAAACCCTGCTCGCCCAGTCCGTCGCCCTCGCCTGCCTTGCTGCCGCCGCCGGCAGCGCCCAGGCCGTCAGCTACACCCAGAACGACGTGACCCTCGACATCAACGGCACCATCAACGGCTTCTACGTCAATCGCGACTCGGAAACCAAGACCACCACCGGCGGCGTGACCACCACCACCCGCACGCAGAACAGCGCCCTCACCAACGGCCTGCTGCCGGGCTGGATCAACTTCGTGGCCACCACCAAGGCCGGCGACCAGGACATCAAGGCTCACTTCAGCTTCGCCCCCGGCATCAACGATTCCTCCTCCGTGGTCGGCCTGCCGTCCACCGTCGGCACCGGCGCCGGCGGCATCCCGGGCGCCAGCAGCCCCTACAGCCAGATCGACGTGCGCAACGTCTACTTCCAGTTCGGCAACAACGACTGGGGCACCGTCAAGTTCGGCCGCGACATCGGCATGTTCGGGCAGAACATCATCCTCTCCGACATGACCCTGATCGGCGTCGGCGGCACCTCGAATGCCGGCATCCCGTTCAACACCACCTTCGGCATGATCGGCCACGGCTACATGTACACCGGCTTCCAGGCCCAGATCAGCTACACGACGCCCAACTTCAACGGCCTGCAGGCCGCCGCCGGCATCTTCCAGCCCAGCTCCTTCGCCGGCGACCAGACCAAGACCCCCGGTGTCCAGGCCAAGATCGACTACGACTGGAAGGGCGCCGCACCCGGCAAGGTGTGGGGTGGCCTGATCACCCAGAGCACCAGCTGCTCGAAGGGTTCCACCTGTAACGGCGTCGGCGCCAATCCGGACAAGACCTTCACCGCCAACGGCTACGAAATCGGCGCCAAGGCCGGCATGAACGGCTTCGACGGCGTGCTGTACGCCTTCACCGCCAAGGGTCTGGGCCTGTCCACCGTGGGCGCCCAGTTCTTCGGCGGCTCCGACGGCCTCGGCAACAAGACCAAGTCCGACGGCTACTTCATGCAGGGCACCTACACCTACAACAAGACCAAGTTCGGCATCAACTACGGCCAGAACAAGGACAAGGACGGCTTCCTCGGCCAGGGTGAAGACCGCAAGAACCGCGCCTACACCCTCGGCGTCTATCACAGCCTGAACAAGTTCGTGACCCTGGTCGGCGAACTCAACCAGGAAAAGATCACCTCGTCGCTGTCCGACCTCGACCAGAAGAACCGCACCCTGTCCGCCGGTGCCGTCCTGTTCTTCTGAGCCCCATCCGCGCAGGCGGGCCGCCAGATGCCCGCCGCGCCACCGTTCTCTTGCTGTGTTCTCCCTCCTTCCGGCGCCCTCGTGGCGCCGTTTTTTTGTATCGTCCAGGCTGTCGCCACTCCGGAGCCGCCCGTGCCGCGCCGCATCCTTCCGTTGCTCCCCCTGCTCCTCGCCCTCGTGGCCGGCGCCGCCCCCGCCGCGGCCGACGACGTCGGCCAGCTGAGCATCGCCCCCGCCCGCTATGCCGACGCCCGCGAGGCCCTCGTCGACGCCATCGAGGCCGAGGGCCTGATCCCCTCGCCGCCCAGCCGGTTCGGCGACATGCTGGCGCGCACCGCGCCGGCCCTCGGCCACCCCGCGCCGATCTACGCCGACGCCGAGGTGCTGCACTTCTGCAGCGCCCGCATCGCCTGGCAACTGGCCCGCGAAAATCCGCTCAACATCGCCCAGTGCCCGCTGTCGATGGCGATCTACACCCTCGCCGGCGAACCCGCCACGGTCCGCCTCGCGTGGCGCCGCGCGCTCGGCGACAGCCCCGGCGCCCGCGCCGCCGACGAACTCCTCGAGCGCATCGCCCGCCATGCCGCCGACAACGCCGGCCGCGCCCTCCCCGCGCGCTGACGCCGCCCGCACAAGGCTCGCCGGCAGCCGGCCGCGCGCGGTATAGTCCGCAGCGCTCGAAAAAACCAACCCGCTCCAATGACGCAGAAGACCTACACCGCCGACTCGATCACCGTTCTCAAGGGGCTCGAACCCGTCAAGCAGCGGCCCGGGATGTACACCCGCACCGAAAACCCGCTCCACGTCATCCAGGAAGTCATCGACAACGCCGCCGACGAAGCGATGGCCGGCTTCTGCCGCAAGATCGGCGTGACCCTGCATCTCGACGGCTCGGTCAGCGTGTCCGACGACGGGCGCGGCATTCCGGTCGAAATCCATCCCGTCGAAGGCGTGTCGACGGTCGAAGTGGTGTTCACCCGCCTGCACGCCGGCGGCAAGTTCAACAAGACCGACGAAGACTCCGCCTACCGCTTCTCCGGCGGCCTGCACGGGGTCGGCGTGTCGGTCACCAACGCGCTGTCGCACCGCCTCGAAGTCGAAGTCGTCCGCGATGGCGGTCGCCACCGGCTGGTGTTCTCGGGCGGCGACGTGGTCGAAGCCCTCACCCGCATCGGCGACGCCCCCCGGAAAACCAGCGGCACCCGCGTCCGCGCCTGGCCCGACGCCAAATACTTCGACGCACCCGACCTGCCCCGCGCCGAACTCGAACGTCTGCTGCGCTCCAAGGCCGTGCTAATGCCCGGCCTCGAGGTCAGCCTCGCCATCGAAGGCGGCGACACCCGCTGCTGGCTGTTCGAGCACGGCATGCGCGGCTACCTGTCCGAAGCCCTCGCCGACGAACCGCTGATTCCCCTCTTCGACGGCGAAAAATACGCCCCCAAGGGCGATGAAACCTTCGCCGCCGGCGAAGGCGCCGCGTGGGCCGTGGCGTGGACGCTCGAAGGCGCGCCGGTGCGCGAATCCTACGTCAACCTGATTCCCACCCCCGCCGGCGGCACCCACGAAGCCGGCCTGCGCGACGGCATCTTCACCGCCATCAAGAACTTCATCGACCACCACGCGCTGCTCCCCAAGGGCGTCAAGCTCACCGCCGACGACGCCTTCGGCCGCGCCTCCTTCCTGCTCTCGGCGCGGGTGCTCGACCCGAGCTTCCAGGGCCAGACCAAAGAGCGCCTCAACAGCCGCGACGCGGTGCAGCTCGTTTCGCGGATGGTCCGCGATCCCTTCGAGCTGTGGCTCAACGAACACGTCGAATACGGCAAGAAGCTGGCCGAACTGGCCATCAAGGCGGCCCAGGCCCGCGCCCGCGCGGCGCAGAAGGTCGAAAAGCGCAAGTCGTCCGGCGTCGCGGTGCTGCCCGGCAAGCTGTCCGACTGCGAATCGGAAGACATCGAGCGCAACGAACTGTTTCTCGTCGAAGGCGACTCCGCCGGCGGCAGCGCCAAGATGGCCCGCGACAAGGACACCCAGGCCATCCTGCCGCTGCGCGGCAAGGTCCAGAACGCCTGGGAAGTCGACCGCGAACGCCTCTTCGCCAACGCCGAAATCCACGACATCGCGGTCGCCCTCGGCGTGGACGCCCACACCCCGGACAGCAATCCCGATCTCTCCGAACTGCGCTACGGCAAGGTCATCATCATGTCCGACGCCGACGTGGACGGCTCGCACATCCAGACCCTGCTGCTGACGCTGTTCTTCCGCCACTTCCCCAAGCTCATCGAACGCGGCCACATCTACGTCGCCCAGCCGCCGCTGTACCGCCTCGACGTGCCCGCCTCCGGCAAGAAGCGCCCGCCGCGCCGGCTGTATGCGCTCGACGACCAGGAACTCGCCGCGCTGCGCGACCGCCTCGGCCACGAAGGCATCAAGCCCGAGCAGATCGAGGTCGGCCGCTTCAAGGGCCTCGGCGAGATGAACCCCGAGCAACTGCGCGAAACCACCATGGACCCTGCCACCCGCCGCGTGCTGCCGGTGCACGTGCGCCCCGAAGCCTTCGACGACACGCTGCGCATGTTCACGCTGCTGATGGGCAAGGGCGAAGCCTCCGGCCGCCGCGCCTGGATGGAAGAAAAGGGCGACTCCGTCGAAGCCGACATCTGACCCGCCGGCCGCGCTCCGATGCCTCATTCCCTCGCCCTCCCGCGCCCGCCGATCCGCGCCACCGTTCTCTGCGGCTTTCTCGGCGCCGGCAAGACCACGCTGCTCAACCGCTACCTCGCCACCCGGCCGGCCGGGCGCGTCGCGGTGATCGAAAACGAATTCGGCGCGGTCGGCATCGACGGCGGCCTGATCGCCGGCCCGGCGGCGGTCGAAGTCGTCGAACTCACCGACGGCTGCATCTGCTGCAGCGTGCGCGGCGAACTGTCCGGCGCCCTCGCCCAGCTCGCCGACCGCCGCGAGCGCGGCGAACTGGACTTCGACCAGCTGGTCGTCGAAACCACCGGACTCGCCGACCCGGCCCCCGTCGCGCAGGCCTTCTTCGTCGACGAAGGCGTGGCCGAGCGCTACCAGCTCGACGGCGTGCTCACCGTGGTGGACGCCCTCCACGCCAGCCGCCAGCTCGACGAACATCCGGTCGCCGCGGCGCAGATCGGCTTTGCCGACCGCCTGCTGCTCACCAAGACCGACGGCCTCGACGCCGGGCGGCTGGCCGCCCTCGCCGCCCGCCTCGCCCGCATCAACGTGCGCGTGGCGCCCGAACCGGTGCCCGACACCGACGCCGGCATCGCCGCCCTCTTCGCGCTGGACGCCTTCGTTCTCGACGAAGTGCTCGAACTCACGCCGTCCTTCCTCGCTGCCGCGACGCCCCGCGGCCATGCCCGCGGCGGCGGCCGGGCCGGATTCGTCCGCCACGCCGACGACATCGCCTCCCACGTGCTGCACCACCCCGGCGAGGTCGACGCCGGCCTGATGGGCAGCTTCGTCGAGGAACTGCTGCTCCGGCACGGCAACGACCTGCTGCGCTACAAGGGCCAGCTCGCCATCCGCGGCGAAGCCCGCCGGCTCATCCTGCAGGGCGTGCACCGCATCACCGGCCTCGACTACGGCCGTCCGTGGCGCAGCGACGAAGCCCGCGCCACCACCCTCGTCCTCATCGGCCGCCAGCTCGACCCCGAAGCCCTCGCCACCGCCTTCCGCCTCGCCTGCCGCTGACGCGGCGCTGGCCTGCACGGCAGGCCCATACTCCGGCCACCATCCTGGCTCGCCGTAAAGACGAACTTGGTCGCCGTTAACGCGGACGGCCACCGGAATCCGGTCGCCATCAGCCCCTTCGTTTCCTAAGCTTTGATGGCAAGACACGGATGCGCCCGCGCCATCGGCCCGGAATCTTGGTCAGGCGCCGCGGCGGTAACGATGCCGTCGAGGTTTCCGCGGCTTGTCACGACTGCGGTTCTGCACGGTTCATGCCTCGTGCATCCCGGCGGTAAGCACGTTACAACGCTGCTCGATCATCGATGTTACGGAGCAGTAAGGGTATTACCCGGCAGCGCAGTCGCCCGACAACAAAGTTAACCATTGCAGGCCACCACCATGCCGAAGGCGAAGGATCTACTGAAATTGTCAGAGGACACCCTGACCGGCCTTGCCACGGAGACGGGTCAAGGTTTCGTCATCGGGACGTCGTCGATAGGCCCCATTGCCGCACTCTCAGACGGAACCGCGTTACCCCTCACACAGAGTCAGGACTTCTACGACGCGGCTGATCTTTATGCGGGTCTGCCACTCCCCCATTCCCGCCGGATGCAGCAGATCACTTCGCTGGTGCCCTTGCCTTCGCGAGCCGAAGCAATCAAGTTCCTGCTGTCCTTGAAAACGCGTCACGCGCGAGCCTACGCGGGTGTGCTTGGCACAGCCCCGTTGCTTCACACGCACATACTCACCAAGCCGACGGTGTTTTGCCGCTATCTGGCTGCAAGCACGGACTTTCGCTTCACAACGGGCGGCTTGGCGGCAAACACCTACTTGAGCCCGGTAGTCGAAGCTCGGCACATGCCCACCGGCTTCAGTGTTGTCGGCCGCCTTGCCCTGCCCATCCCGCTGCCGCCCGGCAATGTGTTCTTCTACGAAATCGGCGCCGGTGCCGTCATTGAAGTGGGAACAGTCAGCCCTGCCTTCGGGCAGTCCGGCGGTGGTGTTGAAGTTCGCTTCGTCTCCGGTACGTGCACCGTTCAGGTTGGACCGAACGAAATTCCGTGGTGGTGAGGGCCAAGCCTGAAGCTGGGCAAGCGGCAACACGAGACAATTCAAGACCCGATCGACTTACGTTCGGGATCATTTTCTGATGCCAAAAACTCCTTCCGCGATATCAAAAATTCCCCCACACATCTCGCAAATTCTCGTCGACACATCACAAAAACCCCGCGAGTCATCGATCAAACCCTGCGTGATGTGTAGCGAACCCTGCGAGACATGTAAAAAACACGGCGAGACGTGCAGCACATCCGGCCAGACATCAAAAACAATCGGCGAGACAACAAATAAATACTGGCCGATGTGATTCCGGCCCAGCTACATGTGTTGAAACATGTTTCGCATGTGATTGCGGATTGGCTACACATCATTCCGGGTCTGCCGCATGTGATTCCAACCCCGCCACACGTGATGCCGACCTTGCCGCACATCGTTCGGGTTTTTCGCGATGACTTTCGGGGTTTGTCACACGACATTCCGGATGCGCCGCACGACATTTCAGGTTTGCCGCATAACATTCCGGATGCGCCGCATGTGACGCAACATTTGCCAGTCATCTCGGATCGTCCGGCCGGGGTGTAGCAGTTCCTGCCTGTCGTCCCGCGGCAT
>SSSX01000311.1 GCA_015657735.1 Zoogloeaceae bacterium | reverse complement strand
GCGCGTTGACCGTCTTGATGGACATCATCGGACCTTCGAAGGTCGACATGCCGTAGAAGGACAGCGAGGTGATCAGGAACTTCAGGATCGGATCGGTGCGCAGCTTATGCCAGGCGCCCGACAGCGTCATGATGCCGTTGATCATGCCACCCCACGACGGAGCCAGCAGGATCAGCGAGAAGACCATGCCCACGGACTGAGTCCAGTCCGGCAGCGCAGTGTAGTGCAGATGGTGCGGACCGGCCCACATGTAGGTGAAGATCAGGGCCCAGAAGTGCACCACCGACAGGCGGTAGGAATACACCGGGCGACCCGCCTGCTTCGGCACGAAGTAGTACATCATGCCCAGGAAGCCAGCGGTCAGGAAGAAGCCCACCGCGTTGTGGCCGTACCACCACTGAATCATCGCATCCTGGACACCCGCGTAGGCGGAGTAGGACTTGGTCAGGGAAACGGGGATTTCGGCGCTGTTAACCAGATGCAACAGCGCCACAGTCAGGATGAAGCCACCGTAGAACCAGTTCGCCACATAGATGTGGGTGGTCTTGCGGGTGCCGACCGTGCCGAAGAACACGATGGCGTAGGAAACCCACACAACGGTGATCAGGAGGTCGATCGGCCACTCGAGTTCGGCGTATTCCTTGCCGGACGTGTAGCCGAGCGGCAGCGTGATGGCCGCCAGCACGATGATCAGTTGCCAGCCCCAGAAAGTAAAGGCAGCAAGGCCCGGGGCAAAAAGACGGGTGTGGCAGGTACGCTGGACGCAGTAGTAGGAAGTTGCGAAGAGAGCACAACCACCGAACGCAAAGATAACCGCGTTGGTATGGAGCGGGCGAAGCCGCCCGAAGTGCAGCCATTCGGCAACGTTCAATTCGGGCCACACGAGCTGTGCCGCGGCGATCACGCCGACGAGCATGCCCACGATGCCCCAAACCACCGTCATGATGGCGAACTGCCGCACGACTTTATAGTTGTAAGTCTGCGATTGCATGTGAGTCACCTCAAGAAAAGAAAACAAAACCCCCCTACCCACCAGACAGCTGGACCGCCGGCAGGCTTCGCGGAAGGATACCCCGCGATTAGGGCGACATTTTGACACAGATCAACTTTATTGCACTGCGGAAAGCCGGGATACGTTGCAGCACGTGCTTTTCCACCGATCGCGGAGATCGCGAAAAACAGTGTTTCGCGGCCAAAAACCCTTCAAGAACAACGCCACCCCGCATGCCATCGCCACCCGCCGTCATGCCACCGCGCTGTCGAAATTAAGTTTTTCCCGAACAAAACATATCAACAATTCTGATTTTGTTTACAAAAAACCCCAGCTATATTGCCGGGGCCAATCCCCCCATTAACAGGAGACATGCATGAAATCCTTCGCCCTGCTGACCGCCACTCTGGCGCTGGGCCTCACGCTGGCGACCGGCGATGCCGACGCAGCCAAGCGCTTCGGCGCCGGCAAGTCCTCGGGCATGCAGCGCCAGGAAATGAGTCAACCGCACGCGCCGAACGCGACGCCGGTCACCCCGGCCCAGGCGCCGGGCGCGGCAGCGGCGCCGGCACGCTCGCAGCAGGCCGGCGCGCCGGCTGCGCCGCAGGCGCAACCCAAGCGTTCGTGGATGGGTCCGCTCGCCGGTCTCGCCGCGGGTATCGGCCTGGCCGCACTGGCCTCGCACTTCGGCTTCGGCGAGGAACTCGCTTCGATGATGACGATGGCGCTGATCGCCTTCGCCGCGATCGCGCTGATCGGCTTCTTCATGCGTCGCCGTGCCGCTGCGCAGCAACCGGCACTTGCCGGCGCCGCTGGCATGCAGTATGCCGG
>SSSX01000310.1 GCA_015657735.1 Zoogloeaceae bacterium | reverse complement strand
GGCGACGAAGATACGTCAATCGGGCATTCTTATGGATGTTCATCCGGAGTCCTGTTCAAGGGTGACTGGAGGTTTGGCGATTTCCAGTCTCTCAGAACTTCTCCGGGTGAACACCCAAAACAACCTATTGAATCTCTACACCTAGCCCACCTCGATCGTCAGTCCGGCGTCGAAGAGAGCATTCTCGTTCACGCCGTCTTTTGCATAACCGCGCGGATTACAGAGCACGCGCGTGCCGTTGACGACGTAGTCGAAGCTGTCGTGCGTGTGGCCGTGGATCCACAGGCCGGCGTGGCGGCCGTCGATGAGGCGCTCGGCGCCGGAGACGAAGCAGGCATTCAGCGCCGAGCCGGCGAAGCGCGGATGGATGCTCTGCAGCGAGGGCGCGTGGTGGGTGATGACTACTGTCGGCCCACTATGCGGCTCCGCAAGCTGCGCCGCAAGCCATGCCGCGTCCTCGGCGAAGAGAGCAGCCGAGGCTTGCGGCGTGAACGACGCGTCGCCCGCACGCACGACGCTGAAATCGCGCATGAAGCGCTGCGCTTCGAGCATCGCCGCCTCGCGCGCCTCGCCTTCGCCGGCGGCCAGGAAATCGGTCCATAGCGTCGCGCCAAGGAAGCGTACGCCATCAATCAGCGCCGCGTCGCGATCGAGCACGCGCACGTTGGTCCCGGCGGCGAGCCGCTTCAGTTCTGCCGGCGTGCCTTCGATCGTGCCGCCGTAGAACTCGTGGTTGCCAGCGACGTAGAGCACCGGTCTTCGGATGCCCGAGGCCCAGGCGATCGCGTGCTCCGGCCGCGCGATGTCGCCGGCGAGGATGACGAGGTCGGCACCCTCACCGGGGAGCGGCAGATCGCCCTTGCTGAGATGCAGGTCGGAGAGAATGTTCAGCTTCACAGCTTGCGCCGCTCCACCTCGGTGGCACGCCAGCCCTCGGGCAGCTTTAGCGCGAACCTCAGCGCCCCTACGATCGCGAACTCGAACGTCCGCTTCGGGACTAAGGGAAGCGCGGGCATGGTGCAATCTCTCATTCGAATCTCGCCATTGCGCGGTGGATGTGTCACCTCCATTTATTCAGACTCAAAACCGTATTGCCAATAATACTGACACGATTCACGCAAGACTAAGGGATTCAGTGAGCGGGAACACGAATATCACCAGATTTCGGCTCTTTATTGATGTTCAATCATACGGACCGAGAACGGCTGCTTTAGACCAAGAACACGAGCGCTCGCTTCTGGCCG
>SSSX01000309.1 GCA_015657735.1 Zoogloeaceae bacterium | reverse complement strand
TGGCGACCTTGACCGCCGTCGCGTTGAGTCCGACCGCCTTGTCCTTCGGCGCGATCACCGCATGGGCACCGGCCGCATCGGCAACCCGCAGGCAGGCGCCGAGATTGTGAGGATCCTGGATACCGTCGAGCACGAGGAACAAGGCCGGCTCGGTCAGGCCATCGAGAACGTCGGCGAGCTTCAGCTCCTTGCGCCGCCCGTCGATGCGGGCGACGACGCCCTGGTGGCGGCGCGTGCCGACCATGCGGTCGAGGCGCTCGCCGTCGGTCGGGATGAGCCGCGTACCGAGCTGTTCGGCGTGGCGGACCAGATCGCGGGCGCGCGGGTCGTTGCGCTTCGAGTCGGTGTAAATCTCGAACACCGCCTCGGGATCGTGGCGGAGCTTGGCGAGCACGGCATGAAAGCCGTAGATGAGACGGGAACTTGCTGCTGTTTCAGACACGGGGTTTCGCTTTCTTCTTCGTGCCGCCCGCCGCGCTCTTGCGGGGCTGGGCCGGCTTGGGAGCCTTCGCAGGCTTGGCGGTTTTGGGCTTGGCGGTGGCTTTCGGCTTCGTTACGGCCCGGGTTTTCGGCTTGACCGGGGCGGCCGGCGGCGCTGCCGGCGCAAGCGCCGGCTCGGCCTCGGCCTTCTTCACGACGCGCCGGCGGGACGGCTTGTCCGCCGCCGTGGCCACTTCCGCTGCGGCAGGCTGCAGCGCCTTCTCCCGCGCCGTCTTGCCGACCCTTTCGGTGGCCCGCGCCGGCCCGGCGACGAGCCGGAAGTCGATCTTGCTGGCTTCCATGTTCACGCGCACCAGCTGCACGCGGATGCGGTCGGACAGCCGGTAACGCTCGCCGGTCCGCTCGCCGACCAGGGAATGGTGAGCGTCGTCGTAATGGAAGTAATCGTTGCCGAGATCCGAGATGTGCACCAGACCTTCGACGAAAACGTCATCCAGCGCGACAAAAAGCCCGAACGGTACCACCGCCGAAACGCTGCCGTCGAATTCCTCGCCGATGCGATCCTGCATGTAATAGCACTTCAGCCAGTTCTCGACGTCGCGGTCGGCCTCGTCGGCGCGCCTTTCGGTCATCGAGCAGTGCATGCCGATGGCCTCCCAGTCGCCGGCATCCTGCGCCGGCGTGTAGCGTTCGCCGTTCAGCACGGCCTTGATCGCCCGATGCACGAGAAGGTCGGGATAGCGCCGGATCGGCGACGTGAAGTGGGTGTAGGCGTCGTAGGCAAGGCCGAAGTGGCCGACGTTGTCGGGGCTGTACACCGCCTGGCGCAGCGAGCGCAGCATCACCGTCTGCAGCAGTTGCAGGTCGGGACGGCCCTGGATCTTCTCGAGCAGGCGCGCATAGTCGGCGGCCTTCGGCTCGTCGCCGCCACCCAGCGGCAGACCGAACTCGCCGAGGAAGTCGCGCAGCTTGGCGAGTTTTTCCGGCGTCGGGCCTTCGTGGACACGGTACAGCGACGGATGCTCGTGGGTGTGCAGGAACTCCGACGCGCAGACGTTGGCCGCCAGCATGCATTCTTCGATCAGGCGGTGAGCGTCGTTGCGACTTTCCGGCACGATCTTCTCGATCTTGCCGTTATCGTCGAAAATCATCCGCGTTTCCTGGGTTTCGAAGTCGATCGCGCCGCGTTTCGCCCGCGCCTTCAGCAGCACGCGGAACAACTTGTCGAGGTTCTGCAGGTGCGGCAGCAGATCGCCGACGACCTCCAGCGCGGCCGGGTCGGCGTCATACAGCGCCGCCGCCACCTGGTTGTAGGTCAGCCGCGCCTTCGAGAACATCACCGCCGGGTAGAAGCGGAACTGCTTGATCACGCCGGTTTGCGAAATCGCCATGTCGCAGACCATGCACAGCCGCTCGACCTGCGGATTGAGCGAGCACAGCCCGTTCGACAGCTTCTCGGGCAGCATCGGGATCACCCGCCGCGGGAAATACACCGAGTTGCCACGGTCGTAGGCCTCGCCGTCGAGCGCCGAGGCCACCGTCACGTAGTGCGACACATCGGCGATCGCGACGACCAGCCGGAAACCGCGTCCCTGGCGTTCGCAGAAGACGGCGTCGTCGAAATCCCGCGCCGTCTCGCCGTCGATGGTGACCAGCGGCAGCGCCGTGAGGTCTTCGCGGCCCTTCCAGTCCATCTTGCGGACCTTGTCGGGCAGGCGGCGCGACTGCTCCTTGGCGGCGCTCGAAAACTCGAAGGGCAGCTCGTGCTTGCGCAGCGCGATCTCGATCTCCATGCCCGGATCAGCATAATTGCCGAGCACCTCGACGATGCGGCCGATCGGCTGGGCGTAGCGGGTCGGCTGCTCGACGAGTTCGACCACCACCACCTGACCCGCCACCGGCTTGACCTTGGCCTTGCCCGGCGCCAGCAGGATCTCCTGCGAAATGCGCCGATTCTCGGGGACAACCAACGTAACGCCATTTTCGACCAGCACCCGGCCGACGATGCGCGTGTTGGCCCGCTCGAGCACTTCGACGAGCTTGCCTTCCGGCCGGCCGCGACGGTCCAGCCCGGCGACGCGGACCATCACCCGGTCGCCGTGCAGCACTTCGCGCATCTCGTTGGGGCCGAGGAAGATGTCCGGCCCCTCGTCGTCGGTGACGACGAAGCCGTAGCCGTCCGGATGCCCCTGCACGGTGCCGCGGATCAGGTCGGCCTTGGAGGGCAGCAGATAGGCGCCGCGCCGGTTGCGCATGACCTGCCCGTCGCGCTCCATCGCAAACATGCGGCGCTCGAAGAACTCGAGTTCGACCGGCTGGATGTCCATCGCCGCCGCGAGATCGGAGAACGGCAGCGGCACGCCCCGGTCGGCGAGGGTCTGGACGATGAACTCGCGGCTCGGCAGCGGAAAATCGTATTTCTGGCTTTCGCGGTCGAAAAAGGGATCGCTGCGGCGCAGTTTGCTCAGTTTTTTAGTGTTCTTGGGTTTTTGGCTTGACACAGATTCTTTCTAGTCTATAATGGCGGCTTCGTTGCCCAGATGGCGAAATTGGTAGACGCGCTAGTTTCAGGTACTAGTGCCGCGAGGCGTGGAGGTTCGAGTCCTCTTCTGGGCACCAGGTTCTACGGGAAAGCCGGTCGATTTTCGACCGGCTTTTTCTTTTTGTGCCTCGGCCTTCCTTTTGCGCTTCCGCCATTTCCCGAACAATCGGACAGGCGCACTGACGCAGGCGCGGCAGCGGCTTTTTTCACGGCGGATCGCTTACAAAAAATTTGCATCGGCATCATTTTGATCTATAATAGCGCCTCGCTGCCCAGATGGCGAAATTGGTAGACGCGCTAGTTTCAGGTACTAGTGCCGCGAGGCGTGGAGGTTCGAGTCCTCTTCTGGGCACCAGGTTCTACGGGAAAGCCGGTCGATTTTTCGATCGGCTTTTTCTTTTGGTGCTGTCGATCTTTGTGCGCCGCCTTGCATGCGGCCCGGCAAGACCGCCCTTCCCCCGCAGCGGCCGGGGAAGGGCATCGTTCCAGCGCGATCAGGCGCCGAACGGGTGACGCTTGAGGATGGTTTCGTCGCGCTCGGGGCCGGTCGAGATCACATCGATCGACACCTCGCAGATTTCCTCGATGCGGTGCAGATAGGCGCGGGCTTCCGGCGGCAGCGCGTCCCAGGTTTGCGCACCGAAGGTCGTGCCGCTCCAGCCGGGCATGGTTTCGAGGATCGGCTCGCAGCGCTCCACTTCCTCGGAGCCCATCGGCAGCAGATCGATGCGCTTGCCGTCGAGCATGTAACCGACGCACAGCTTCAATTCAGGCAGGCCGTCGAGCACGTCGAGCTTGGTGATGCACAGACCGGAAACGCCGTTGATGATGATCGAGCGCTTCAGCGCGGCCAGATCCAGCCAGCCGCAACGCCGCTTGCGACCGGTGACGGTGCCGAACTCGCGGCCGACGGTCGACATCTGGTAGCCCGGCGTACCGGCGGTCTCAAAATCGAGCTCGGTCGGGAACGGACCGCCGCCGACGCGCGTGCAGTAGGCCTTGGTGATCCCCAGCACGTAGTGCAGACGCCCGGGACCGACACCGGAACCCGCCGCCGCCTGCCCCGCCACGCAATTGCTGGAGGTGACGAAGGGATAGGTGCCATGGTCGATGTCGAGCAGCGTGCCCTGCGCGCCTTCGAAGAGCAGATTGCCGCCGGCCTTGTTGATGGCGTAGAGATCGGCCGACACGTCGGCGACCATCGGCCTGATTTCCTCGGCATCGGCCATCGCCTGGTCGAAGACGGCCTGGAACTCGACCGGCTCGGCACCCAGATACTGGGTCAGCACGAAGTTGTGGTATTCGAGATTCTCGGCGAGCTTCTCGGCGAAGCGCTTCGGATCGAACAGGTCGTAGACCCTCAGCGCGCGCCGCGCAACCTTGTCCTCGTAGGTCGGGCCGATGCCCTTGCCGGTCGTGCCGATCTTGGCGTCGGCGCTCTTCTTCGCCTCGCGGGCGCGATCGACGGCCGAGTGATAGCCAAGGATCAGCGGGCAACCCGGGCTGACCTTCAGGCGCTCGCGAACCTTGATGCCGCCGGCCTCGAGGCCGCGCACTTCGGCCAGCAGGTGATGGATGTCGATCACCACGCCGTTGCCGATGAAGCACTCGACGCCTTCGCGAACGATGCCGGACGGAACGAGGTTCAGTTTGTATTCGGTGGTGCCGACGACCAGCGTATGACCGGCGTTGTGCCCACCCTGGAAGCGGACCACGCCCTGAGCCTGATCGGTCAGCCAGTCGACGATCTTGCCCTTGCCTTCGTCACCCCACTGGGTGCCGACAACCACAACGTTCTTTGCCATTTTTACTCTCCCAGAAGCGGTTCAACCTGCCAGGCACCGCCCCGCAGAACCAGACGCCGGTCACAGCCGGCTTCGCGCCACGTGCCGTCATGGCCGGGCAGTTCGATCGTCACACTTTCTCCGGCGGCGCGCAGCGCGGCAACCGCCTCCGTAAAACCCGCTGCGCCGGCGCCGGTGGCGAGAATCGATCCGACCAGCGCCGGGTCGGGCACCTGCGTCGCCAGTTCGCGCAGATCGAGGCTGAAACCCGTCGCCGGACGACCACGGCCGAAGGCGCGGCCGACGCTGTCGTAGCGCCCGCCGAGCGCCAGCGCCACCGGCGAGTTGCCGCCGTAGGCCGCGAAGACCACACCGCTGTGGTAGTGGTAACCACGCAGGTCGGACAGGTCGAAGCTGATCGGCAGGCCGTCGAGCTGCACGGCGAGCTGTTCGAGATCGTCGAGCGCGGTCTGGATTTCGATGTCGGCGGGCAGAATCTGGCGTGCCCTGGCCAGCACCTCGGGGCCGCCGTACAGCGTCGGCAGCACGAACAGCGCCATCCGCAGGGCCTCGTCGGACACCTCGGCGAGCAGCTCGCGCAAACCGGGCAAATCCTTTGCCTGCAGGCAGTCGAACAAGGCTTCCTCGCGCTCGGGGAGCAGTCCGGCCTTCTGGGCCAGGGCCTTGAACAGGCCGACGTGACCGAGGTCGATCCGCGAGGTGCCGACACCGGCAATCTGCAGCGTCTCGGCCAGCAGGCGGATGACTTCGGCGTCGGCCTCGATGCCGGAATGACCGTAAAGCTCGACGCCGAGCTGCAGCGGCTCGCGGGTCGCGGTCAGCGACGAGGGCACGGCGTGGGCGACGCTGCCGCAGTAGCACAGCCGGGCGACACCCTTGCGGTTGAGCAGGTGCGCATCGATGCGCGCCACCTGCGGCGTGATGTCGGCGCGCACGCCCATCGTGCGGCCGGACAGCTGGTCGACGAGCTTCAGGGTCTTCAGATGCAGATCCTGGCCGGCTCCGGTCAGCAGCGACTCCAGGTATTCGAGGAGCGGCGGCGCCACCAGCTGGTAGCCGTTCAGGCGGAACGCATCGAGCAGACGACGGCGCAGATCTTCCAGCTTGGCCGCCTCGGCGGGCAGCGCGTCCTGGATATATTCGGGTAGAACCCAACGCAGCATGGGTAAGGCGCCTTACGAAAAAACAAACAGGATGACGAGGCCCAGCACCATTGAGCCGAGGCCGACGAATCGGATCTGCCCGTCGGCGAGACGGATCAGGCGGGCGAAGGTTTCACGCCAGGTGGCCGGCGCGACGAACGGAATGACGCCTTCGAGGACCAGCATCAGCGCAAAGGCCAGGATCAGCGACCGCCCCATTATTTCCCGTTCTTGCCGCTCTTGGCCGACTCCGGGGCCGGCGCTGGCGCCGAGCGCCCGCCGGAACTCTTCAGATACTTGAAAAACTCGGAATTCGGCTCGACGACGATCACGTCGGACTTGTTCCTGAAGCTGCTCCGGTAGGCTTCGAGGCTGCGGTAGAAAGCGTAGAACTCGGGACTCTGGCCAAACGCCTGGGCGTAGATCGCCGACGCCTTGGCATCGCCTTCACCCTTCACCTTCTGGGCTTCCCGGTAGGCTTCGGCGATGATCACCTCACGCTGCTTGTCCGCATCGGCCTTGATCTTTTCGGCATCCGCGGCGCCCTGGGAACGCAGCTCGTTGGCAACCCGCTTGCGCTCGGCCTCCATCCGGCGATAGACCGACTCGGACACCTCGGCCGGCAGGTCGACCCGTTTCAGCCGCACGTCGACGATCTGCACGCCGATCTTGCGGGCGTCCACATCGGCCTTGACGCGCATCTCGTCCATGATCTTCTCGCGCTCGCCGGAAACCACCTCATGCACGGTACGCTTGCCGAACTCCTCGCGCAGGCCGGCATTCACGGTCTGCTCGAGGCGCGTCCGCGCCCGCGTCTCGTCGCCGCCGACAGATATGTAGTACAGCTTCGGATCGACGATGCGCCACTTGACGAACAGGTCGACCAGAACGTTCTTCTTCTCCGAGGTGATGAAACGTTCCGGCTCGGAGGTGTCGAGAGTCAGGATCCGCTTGTCGAAGTAACGGACGTTCTGGATCAGCGGAATCTTGAAGTGAAGACCCGGCTCGCTCAGCTGCCCCTTGACCTCGCCGAGCTGGAACACCAGCGCATGCTGGCGCTGATCGACGGTGAACAGGCTCATCGACAGAATCGCCACGACGAACAGCGCGACGCCGGCAAAAAATGGGAAACGTTCACGCATCAGCGCTCTCCCCGCTCACGGTTACGCATGGACTCGCGGGTGCGCGACTCCCCCGACAGCGCATCGGCGCGGGGCGGGGAGACATTGCTCTCGGCGGCAGCCGGCGACGGGGTCGGGCGCGGGCCCTGGACCGGATCGGCGGCCGGGCCTGCCGACGGTGCGGCAGTGGCCTGGATCAGCTTGTCGAGGGGCAGGTAAAGAAGATTGCCGCTGCTCTTGGCGTCGACCATCACCTTCGAGGTGTTGGACAGCACCTGCTGCATCGTGTCGAGATACATCCGCTGACGGGTCACCTCGGGCGCCTTGGCGTATTCGGTGTAGATCTGCCTGAAGCGCGACGCGTCACCTTCGGCCTGGGCAACCACCCGGCCCTTGTAGGCATCGGCTTCCTCGAGCAGCCGCGAGGCGGCGCCGCGGGCGCGCGGGATGACATCGTTGGCGTAGGCCTGGCCCTCGTTCTTCTGCCGCTCCCGATCCTGGCCGGCCTTCACGGCGTCGTCGAATGCCGCCTGCACCTGCTCGGGCGGCTGGGCGTTCTGCATCGTGACCTTGCTCACCTGGATACCGGTCGCGTAGCGGTCGAGGATGTCCTGGGTCAGCTTCTGCGCGTTGGCGGCCACCTGCTCACGCCCTTCGTAGAGCACAAAGTCCATCCGGCTCTTGCCGACGATCTCGCGCACCGCGGTTTCGGCGGCCTGGATCACCGAATCGTCGGCATTGCGGTTGTTGAACAGATACTGCTGCGGATCTTTCAGGATGTACTGGACCGCGAACTGGATGTTCACGATGTTTTCGTCGTCGGTCAGCATCAGGGCTTCCTTCAGCACCTTGTTGCGCTCGGAACCGCGATAGCCGATCTCGACGGTACGCACCCCGGTCAGATTGACCAGTTCATGGGTCTGGACCGGATACGGCAGGCGCCAGCGCAGGCCCGGATCGGTGGCTTCGACGAAGCGGCCGAACTGCAGCACGATACCGCGCTGGCTGGCATCGACGATGTAGAAGCCGCTGGCCAGCCAGATCACCGCGGCAAACGCCGCAATGAGCCCGATGCCACCGCCGAACTGACGGAAATTCAGTTCCGGCATCCGGTTGCCGCCGTCGCCACCGCCGGAGCCGCCGCCCTGGCCGTTGCGACCGAACATGCCGGACAGGCGCCGATTGAAGTCGCGCCACAACTCTTCGAGGTCGGGAGGCCCCTGATTGTCGCCGCCGCGATTGTCGCCGCCGCCGCGATTGCCCCATTTGGGATCGTTGAGAGACATGAGGATGCCTGAGATCACAGTGAAATCTGCTCCGGGATATGTCGTACCGAGACTTCGTCAGTCCGAATCCGGTGATTGCGAGGCGGCAGCCAGGGCTGCCTTGTGTTCCAGCGCGACGTCGGTGAGCACCTGACGCAGCAGGTCGAGCCCTTCGCCGGTCCTGGCGCTGAGCAAAACGCGCGTGATCTTACCACATGCGTCCCGCTGGACCTCCGGACTCGCCAGCGTCGCGTCGATCTTGTTCCAGACCTGGATCTGCGGCAGCGTACCGGCGCCGATCTCTTCGAGCACGCCGTTCACCGCCGCGATCTGCCCTTCCCGGTCTTCGCTGGCCGAGTCCACCACGTGCAGCAGCAAGTCGGCCGAGACCGTCTCCTCGAGCGTTGCGTGGAAGGCGGCGACCAGTGAGTGAGGCAGATCGCGGATGAAACCGACGGTGTCGGACAGCACGATATTGCCCGCCTCGCCGAGAAAAAGCCGCCGCGAGGTGGTGTCGAGCGTCGCGAAGAGCTGGTCGGCCGCATAGGCGCCCGCCTTGGTGAGGGCATTGAAGAGCGTCGACTTGCCGGCGTTGGTGTAGCCCACCAGCGACACCGTCAGCACCTCGCGCCGCTCGCGGGCACGGCGCCGCACCGAGCGCTGGCGTTCGAGCTTGGCGAGGCGATCCTTCAGCAATTTGACCCGCTCACCGAGCAGACGGCGGTCGGTTTCGAGCTGCTTCTCGCCCGGCCCGCGCAGGCCGATCCCGCCCTTCTGCCGCTCCAGGTGGGTCCAGCCGCGCACGAGGCGCGTGGACAGGTGTTGCAACTGGGCGAGTTCGACCTGCAGCTTGCCTTCGTGACTCTTCGCCCGCAGCGCGAAGATGTCGAGGATCAGCGCCGAACGGTCGATCACCCGGCAGTTGAGCTTGCGCTCCAGGTTGCGCTGCTGGGCGGCCGTGATGTCGTGGTTGAAGATGACGATATCGGCTTCGTTCAGCTGGGCAACCGTGCCGATCTCTTCGGCCTTGCCCTTGCCGACGAAATGCGCCGGATCGGGTGCCTGGCGTTTGCCCTGGACAACGCCGACGACGGTCGCACCGGCACTCCCGGCCAGCAGCGCGACTTCGGCAAGTCGTTCTTCAATGCCGCCCTGGCCGAAATCGACCTGGACCAGCACCGCCCGGTTCCCCGAGGCTGGCCGGTCAAACACGCGGCCCCCCGGCTTCGGATTGGCCGCCAAGCGGCCCGATGATCACGCCGCTCAGCTTGCAGCCTCGTTCTGTTCCTGCTGGATATTGACGGGACGGGCCGGCACGACGGTGGAAATGGCGTGCTTGTAGACCATCTGGGTCACGGTGTTCTTCAGCAGCACGACGTACTGATCGAAGGACTCGACCTGGCCTTGCAGCTTGATGCCGTTCACGAGGTAGATCGAAACCGGCACGTGCTCGCGCCGCAGGGCGTTGAGAAATGGATCTTGAAGGAGTTGCCCCTTGTTGCTCATGGTAGAACCTCGATGGTTTGTAGTTTTGAATAATTATAAAGCGTTTGCTGCACTGCGACATCCTCTTCGCAGCCGCGCCCGCCGGTGTGGAAAAAGGTTCGTCAATCCCTGCTGGCGTAGGGATTGTGGGAAGACTTGAATTGTATCCGCAGCGGTGTGCCCTGCAATTTGAACGCTTCCTGGAAAGTCCGCTCCAGGTAGCGAGTATATGACGCAGGCACATGATCGAGCGCGCTGCCGTGCACCACGATCACCGGTGGATTCATCCCGCCCTGGTGGGCATAGCGCATTTTCGGGCGGTAACCGCCGTGGCGCGGGGGCTGCTGCTTAATGACCGCGTCGAGCAGCAGACGGGTCAGCTTGGGCGTTGCCAGTTTGGTCATCGCCGCGGCGTAGGCGCCGTCGACGGCCTTCAGCATCGGCACGATGCCCTGCCCCTTGAGCGCCGAAACATAGAGGAATCGGGCAAAGCCGAGGAAGGGCAGCTTGCGCTCCAGATCTTCCTTGATGCGCTGGCGACGATAGTCGTCGACGCCGTCCCATTTGTTCACCGCGACGACCAGCGCGCGGCCGGCCTCGACGACGAAGCCGGCGATGTGGGCGTCCTGGTCGGAAATCTCCTGGCTGGCGTCGAGCACGAGCACGACCACATTGGCCTGCTCGACGGCCTGCAGGGTCTTGATCACCGAGAACTTCTCGACCGCCTCGAAGACCTTGCCGCGTTTGCGCAGGCCGGCGGTGTCGATCAGCGTGTAGTGCTGGCCGTTGCGCTCGAACGGCACCTCGATGGCGTCCCGCGTCGTGCCCGGCATGTCGAAGGCGATGACGCGCTCCTCGCCGATCAGCGTATTGACCAGCGTCGACTTGCCCACATTGGGGCGTCCGACGATGGCGACGCGGGGGCCGCGGCCGGCCGGCTCGTCGTCTTCTTCGTCCTGCGGAAAGCTGTCGAGCACCAGTTCCATCAGTGCATTGACGTTGTCGCCGTGGGCCGACGAGATGCACAGCGGGTCACCCAGCCCGAGTTCGTGGAACTCGGCCGAGATCATCGCGCGGTTCATGCCTTCGGCCTTGTTCACGATCAGGAACGTCGGCCGCCCGACGCGGCGCAGCCGGCTGGCGATCTGTTCGTCGTGGGGCGTCAGGCCGCTGCGGGCATCGACCATGAAGAGCAGCGCATCGGCTTCGGCGATGGCCTGCTCGGCCTGTTTGGCCATTTCGTGGACGATGCCTTCCTTCGCCACCGGGTCGAAGCCGGCGGTATCGACCACCAGGAACTCCCGTTCGGCGACCCGCCCGAGACCGTAGCGGCGGTCGCGGGTCAGGCCGGGAAAATCGGCGACCAGGGCATCACGGGTCTTGGTGAGGCGATTGAAAAGCGTGGACTTGCCCACATTGGGGCGTCCGACCAGAACCAGGGTAGGTTTCACGCGTGGGCGACTCCGTTACTCAACACCAATGGCGGAAACACTGCCGTCCCGGGCCTGGACGACGATGCTGCCCGACGAACGCGACAGATCGGCAAGAATCGGGGCCGACGCAGCGCGACGGCGCCCGACGACGCTGCCGTCGTCCTTGCGCAGCAGATGGACATAGCCTTCGACGTCGCCGACAACCACGTAATCGCCGGCCACCTTCGGGCGCCCGGTGCCGCGGCCGGCAAACTGATCCTGCTTCCAGGCGCTGGCGCCGCTGGCGATGTCGAGGGCGTGCACCGCCCCCTTCTCGTCGGTGACGAAGACGTGCCGCTCATCCAGATCGAGCCCCTTGGAGCTCGACAGATCCCGCGTCCACAAGGTGGTGCCGTTCGACATGTCGAAACACGCCACGCGGCCCTGGAAAGCGACGGCGCACGTGGCGCGGCTGCCGATCACCGGCGTGCTGGTGATGTCGGCCATGCGTTCCAGTTCGGTGGCGCCGCGGGGAATCGCGACCGTCCCTTCCCACATCAGGCTGCCGTTGGCGGGACTGATCGCGGCCAGCTTGCCGCCCGGGAAGCCGGCGAAGATCGCATCCCGGTCGAGCACCACGCCGGCGGCGTTGCGCAGCGACAGCGGCGGCGTGGCGCGCTGATAAACCCAGCGCTGCTTGCCGTCGGCCGGATCGAGGCCGAACAGGCGGCTGTCGGCACTGCGCACGACAACGATTGCGCCCGACACACCCGGCGCCGCCAGCACTTCGGCGTTGACGAAGACGCGCCAGCGCACTTGCCCGGTGGCGGCATCCAGCGCGATCACCTCGCCTTTCGGCGTGCCCACGACGACCAGCTGGCCGTCGCTGCCGACGCCGCCCGACACCGTCACCTTGAGCGGCGTCTTCCAGACCGTGCGGCCGTTCTCGAGGCGCTCGACGTCGCCGTCGCCCGCCGCGAAAACCACGCCGCCGCTCAGCGCCGGCTGCAGAACGTAGCGGCCGGCATCGCCGACCCGTGCGTGCCATTCCTCGGTCGTGGCGACCGCGCTGGCGATCGGCTTGAGGGCCGGAATCTTCGCGTCGGCGGCAAAGGGATTGAGTGAGCCGCAGGCGCTGACCGCCAGCGCCCCGAGCACGCTCACCGCCAGCTGACGGGCCTTCATTGAGCACCTCCGACGGCATCGAGCTTGGCCTGCGCCAGTTCGCGCAGGGTCACCGCCTCGGACTTGGTCGCCTGGTCCAGCGCCGCAATGGCGACCTTGTAAGCCGCGCGGGCCTCGTCCTTCTTGCCCTGGGCAACCAGAACGTCGCCCTTCAGATCGGCAAAACGGGCCGCGAAACTTTCGTCCGCCGGCGCCTGGAGCTGGGCCAGCGCCTCGTCGTAAGCCTTGTCGTCGAGCATTACCGTTGCCAGGCGCAGCCGGGCCAGATCGCGCAGCGCCGCGTCGTTGGCCTTCGCCGCAGCCCACGCCAGCGGGACGCGGGCGTTCTTCAGATCGCCGGCTTCCATCTGCACCTTGGCCGACAGCAGCGCGGCGAGATCGGCGTAAGCCGTGCCGGCGAATTTGTCGATCAGTTCGCCGGCCAGTTCGCGGGCTTTCTGGGCGTTGCGTTCGGCTGCGGCCTTCTGCAGCTGGCCGTAGAGCGCCGACGCATCCTGCACCTGCCGGCCCTTGTACCAGTTCCAGCCCTGCCAGCCGACCGAGGCCAGCGCGGCAACCATGGCGACGAGGGTCACCAGCTTGCCGTACTGTTCCCACCACCCCTTGATCTGGGAAATCTGTTCCTGTTCTTCGAGGTCAAATGCTGCCATCGTCTTGTTCCGATTCGAGTAGGCGATCTGCCAGGGTTTCGGGGAGCGCGTCCATCGGCACGCGAATCTGCTCGCCACCGTCACGCAGGGGTTTGAGGCTGACCTCGCCGGCCGCCGCCTCGTCGTCGCCGATCACCACCGCGAACGGGGCGCCGGAGCCGTCGGCCTTTTTCATCTGCGACTTGAAGCTGCCGCCGCCGCAATGCAGCGTGACTGCAAAACCCGTGCCGCGCAAGGCTTCGGCGACCCGGAAGGCGGCGCGCTGGGCGGCCTCGCCGGCATGCACGAGGTAGACATCCGGCACCGGCCGTTCGGCCTCGCCACCGCATTCCTGCCACAGCGACAGCAGACGCTCGACGCCCATCGCGAAGCCCGCCGCCGGGGCCGGCTTGCCGCCGAGCTGGGCGACCAGACCGTCGTAACGGCCGCCGGCACAGATCGTGCCTTGCGCGCCGAGGCGGGTCGTGACCCACTCGAACACGGTGCGGTTGTAGTAGTCGAGGCCGCGCACCAGCCGGTGGTTGATGCGGTAAGGCAGGCCGGCGTCCTTGAGCAGCGTCTGCACGCCGTCGAAGTGCTTCAGCGAAGCCTCGCCGAGGAAATCGGCGAGCTTCGGCGCCGCTTCGACAATCTCGTGCAGATCCGGATTCTTGGTGTCGAGGATGCGCAGCGGATTGGTGTACAGCCGCCGCTGGCCGTCCTCGTCGAGGCTGTTCTTGTGGATTTCGAGATAGGCAATCAGCGCCGCGCGGTGGGCCGCCCGCTCCTCGCTGCTGCCGAGCGAATTGATCTCCAGCTTGACGTCTTCGAGGCCGAGGTCGTCCCACAGCCGCGCGCACATCAGGATGTGCTCGGCGTCGATATCCGGCCCGTCAAAGCCCATCGCCTCCACGCCGACCTGGTGAAACTGGCGGTAGCGGCCCTTCTGCGGGCGCTCGTGGCGGAACATCGGGCCGTGGTAGTAGAGCCGCTGCGGATGGCTGAACAGCAGATTGTGCTGGATCGCCGCGCGCACGCAGGACGCGGTGCCCTCGGGGCGCAGCGTCAGGTGTTCGCCGTTGAGGGCGTCCTCGAAGGAGTACATCTCCTTCTCGACGATGTCGGTCACCTCGCCGATGGCGCGCTTGAACAGCGGCGTCGGCTCGACGATGGGCATGCGGATCGGGCGGTAGCCGTAGCTGTGCAGCCAGTCGCGGACGATGTCCTCGAACTGTTCCCAGGTTTCGGCCTCGTCGGGCAGGATGTCGTTCATCCCGCGCACGGCCTGGAGGGTCTTGCTCATGATTGCGTGTGTTCTTTCAACCGGCGCGGGGCTTCAGCCCGGCGCGCCTTTCTTCGGATAGGTGCGGGCCACGTAGCGTTCGATGATGGCCTTGAACTCGTGGGTGATGTTCTCGCCGCGCAGGGTCTGGGTCTTGACGCCGTCCTCGAAGACCGGGGCGGCCGGCATCTCGCCGGTACCGGGCAGCGAGATGCCGATGTTGGCGTGCTTGCTCTCGCCGGGACCATTGACGATGCAGCCCATCACGGCCAGCGTCATGTTCTCGACGCCGTCGAAGCGGTCGCGCCACGCCGGCATGTTGTCGCGGACGAAATTCTGCACATCCGAGGCCATTTCCTGGAACAGGGTGCTGGTCGTCCGGCCACAGCCGGGACACGCCGTGACCATCGGCGTGAAGGCGCGCAGCCCCATCGTCTGCAGGATCTCCTGGGCGACGATGACTTCCTGCGTGCGGCTGCCGTTGGGTTCGGGCGTCAGCGAGACGCGGATCGTGTCGCCGATGCCTTCCTGCAGCAGCACCGCCAGCGCGGCGGTCGACCCGACGATGCCCTTCGAGCCCATGCCGGCCTCGGTGAGACCCAGGTGCAGCGGATAGTCGCAGCGGGCGGCGAGGTCGCGATAGACGGCGATCAGATCCTGGACGCTGCTGACCTTGGCCGACAGGATGATCTTGTTGCCGGCGAGGCCGTATTCCGCGGCCTTGACGGCTGATTCGAGCGCCGAGGTGACCAGCGCCTCGCGCATCACCGCACCGGCGTCGCGGGGGATCGCCCGCTTCGCGTTCTCGTCCATGATCCGCGCCATCACCGACTGGTCGAGGCTGCCCCAGTTCACGCCGATGCGCACCGGCTTGTCGTACTTGCAGGCCATCTCGACGATGGACGCGAACTGGGTGTCGCGCTTGGCGCCCTGCCCCACGTTGCCGGGATTGATGCGCAGCTTGTCGAGGGCCTCGGCGCAGGCCGGGTTGTCCATCAGCAGCTTGTGGCCGTTGTAGTGAAAGTCGCCGACCAGCGGCACGTCCAGATTCATCTGGAGCAGCTTGTCGCGGATTTTGGGCACCGCCTTGGCGGCCTCGTCGTTGTTGACGGTGATCCGCACCAGCTCGGAGCCGGCCCGCGCCAGTTGGGCGATCTGCATCGTCGTCGCGAAATCGTCGGCGGTGTCGGTGTTGGTCATCGACTGCACGACCACCGGCGCGTCGGAGCCGATCAGCACATGCCCGACCCGCACCTGACGGGTCTGCCGGCGGGCGGC
>SSSX01000036.1 GCA_015657735.1 Zoogloeaceae bacterium | reverse complement strand
TACTCCGAAATCCGCACCGCCGAAACCGCCGCGCTGCGCAAGATCGAGATGTCCTACATCGGTGGCTGAGATGGACGCGGCGAGCCCCGACGACATCACCGGCCTCATCCTCGCCGGCGGTCGCGGGCGGCGGATGGGCGGCGTCGACAAGGGCCTCGCGGCGCTTCACGGCCGGCCGATGGTGAACCACGTGCTCGAACGCTTCGCTCCGCAGGTCGGGTCGGTGCTCATCAACGCCAACCGCAACCTCGACCGCTACGCCTGTTTCGGGCACCCGCTGGTCAGCGACTGCGATGCCAGCTTCGCCGGGCCGCTGGCCGGCCTCGAAGCCGGCCTGCTGGTGTGCACGACCCCCTATCTCGCCAGCGTGCCGTGCGATTCCCCGTTCCTGCCGCCCGACCTGGTCTGCCGCCTCGCCGCCGCGCTGGCCGCCGAAAAGGCCAGCATCGCCGTTGCCTGCACCGGCGACCAGCTCCACCCGGTTTTCAGCCTGATGCACGCCTACGCGCTGCCCGACCTGCAGGCCTTCACGCGGGCCGGCGGCCGCCGCATGGAAAGCTGGCTGAAGCGCCTGCGCTGGGTCGCCTGCCCCTTCGACGACGTCCCCGACGCCTTCGCCAACATCAACACGCCGGACGAACTCCGCGCACATCAAGCTGGAGAGTTTCCGCGGTGACATCCCTCGCCTCGCAGTTCGGCGGCCACGACGCCTACGACCCCAACGCGCTGCCGGTCGAGCTCGGCCGCCGCCTGATCCTCGATGCCGTCGAGCCGGTCGGCGGCATCGAGCACATTCCGCTGCGCGACGCCCTCGGCCGGGTGCTGGCCGAACCCGTCGTCTCGCCGATCGACGTCCCGGCCCACGACAACTCGGCGATGGACGGCTACGGCCTCTGCTACGCCGACCTCGCCGCCGACGGCGACACCACCCTCAGCGTGATCGGCACCGCCTTCGCCGGCCAGCCCTTCGACGGCGAACTGCAGCCCGGCCAGGCCGTGCGCATCATGACCGGCGCCCGCCTGCCGGCCGGCGTCGACACCGTCGTGATGCAGGAAGTCGTCCGCGCCGCCGACGGCCGCGTCACCGTGCCGCCCGGCCAGCGCTGCGGCCAGAACCTCCGCCGCGCCGGCGAAGACCTGCGCGCCGGCCTCGCCGCACTGCCCGCCGGCCGCCTGATCCGCCCGGCCGAACTGGGCCTCGTGGCCTCGCTCGGCATCGGCAGCGTCGCCGTCCGCCGGCGCCTGCGCGTCGCCTTCTTCTCCACCGGCGACGAGGTCGTCAACGTCGGCACGCCGGCCGGCGACGGCCAGATCTACGACAGCAACCGCTACACGCTGTTCGGCATGCTGTCGCGCCTCGGCTTCGACATCATCGACATCGGCGTCATCCGCGACGACCCCGAAACCCTCGAAACCACGCTGCGCGACGCCGCCTCCATCGCCGACGCGGTGATCACCAGCGGCGGCGTGTCGGTCGGCGAGGCCGACTTCACCCGCGAGGTCATGGCCCGCCTCGGCGAAGTGCTGTTCTGGAAGATCGCCATGAAACCCGGCCGGCCGATGGCCTTCGGGCGCATCGGCGGCCACGGGTCCGACGCCGCCTGGCTGTTCGGCCTGCCCGGCAACCCGGTGGCGGTAATGGTCACCTTCTACCAGTTCGCCCGCCCGGCGCTGCTGCGCCTGGCCGGCGTCGACCCGGTCGCCGAACCGGCGCTGCTCGGCGTGCCCTGCGCCACGCCGATCCGCAAGGCGCCGGGGCGCACCGAATACCTGCGCGGCGTGCTGTTCCAGGACGGCGGGCAGTGGCAGGTGCGCAGCACCGGCGCCCAGGGCTCCGGCATCCTCAGCTCGATGGCCGACGCCAACTGCCTGATCGTCCTCGGCCCGGCCCAGGGCAACGTGGCCGCCGGCGACACCGTGCAGGTCCAGGTGCTCGACGGACTGGTCTGAGGCGCGCCGGTCCGGGCGCCGACGAATTTGTTACCGGCATGCTTCGGCCGGCCGTTTTCTGGTGCAGAATTTCAAATTCCCGTAACCAGAATGCAGTCGCAAGCGGAACATGGACAACGAAATTCCGGACGGCACCCGGCGGATCATCGACGGCCGCGAGCGCGTCTATTACTCTGGCTACTGGGTCAAGACCTACGCCGTTCCCGAAGACACCCTGCAGGCCAAGCGCAAGCTGATCGGCGCGCTCACCCGGCGCCTGTTCAACCACGTCGAGCACGGCCTCAACATCCCCGGCAGCCGCCTCAACGAAGCGCGCAAGAGCTACGAAGAGGAAACCGACACCGACCGCCGCCGCGTCAAGGGCGCGATGCTCGCCGGCGCCCTCTTCAACCGCGCCGCCGACATCTTCACCAAGCTCGTCGAACTGCAGACGGTCGGCATCGAAATCCAGTCCGACAACGCGCTGATGCGCGAATGCGGCCGCTGTCTGCAGGAAGCCCTCGGCCTCGGGCGCCTCGTGCTGCACCGCTCCGGCGAGGAAGGCATCGACGAGCTGTGGGGCGAACCTTTCAAGGCCTTCTCGATCCCCCTCGAGGATTTCTACGAAAGCCGCTACATCAAGATCGCCCTCACGCTGCGCGACATCGACCGCATCACCGAAGCCATCGTCAGCTACTTCGACCCCCTGCCGTGCTTCGCCGGCCTCGCCCCCCACGTCCGCGCCTTTGCCAGGGCGGCCCACGTCAAGACCGAAACCCTGCGCACCGACCCGGACATCTTCGACATCTGGACCAGCTTCGTCACCGCCGGCGAACGCCTCTGCGGCCACTTCAACGCCGCCGCGATCCCCGCCCATTCCGAGGACCAGCACCTCGCCGCCGACGGCCGCCAGCTGCTCCAGCAGGGCCGCGATCTGGTCAGCTACGTCACCCGCGCGCGCACCCCGATGCCGAAGAGCACCGACGACTACATCGAGCGCTGCCGCAGCTACGCCAGCCGCTGCGCCGACCGGACACACAGCCCCGAAGGAAACCCGTGATGAGCACCTCCGACAACGCCAGCCCAAAATCCGCCGCCCGCCGCCACACCCCGCGCCGCGCCGCCGCCGGCGACACCGCGCCCAAGACCACGCCGCAGGCCATCGAGGATTTCGTCGTCGGCGAGGCGCTCGAAGCCGCCCGCGACTCCAAGGCCACCGCCGTCAGCGACATCGTCGCCACCCTCGCCCGCCACGACACCCACAGCATCGCCGAAACCCTGCAGGCCATCATGGCCGGCGCCTCGCCCGACGACGCCGCGATCCTGCGCAACGCGCTGCTCGCCGAAGACGAAGCCGTCTACAAAAAACTCCCCGCCCACCCCGACGAGGAACTCGCCGAAGGCTGGCGCGACGGCGGCTATCCCTACAAAAACCTGATGTCGCGCAAGGCCTACGAAAAGCAGAAATACCGTCTGCAGGTCGAACTGCTCAAGCTGCAGGCGTGGGTCAAGGAAACCGGCCAGCGCGTCGTGATCCTGTTCGAAGGCCGCGACGCCGCCGGCAAGGGCGGCACGATCAAGCGCTTCATGGAACACCTCAACCCGCGGGGCGCGCGCGTCGTCGCCCTCGAAAAACCCACCGAAACCGAACGCGGCCAGTGGTACTTCCAGCGCTACGTGCAGCACCTTCCGACCGCCGGCGAGATCGCCCTGTTCGACCGCTCGTGGTACAACCGCGCCGGCGTCGAGCGCGTCATGGGCTTCTGCTCCGCCGACGAATACCTCGAATTCATGCGCCAGACCCCCGAGTTCGAACGCCATCTGGTCCGCAGCGGCGTGCACCTCATCAAGTTCTGGTTCTCGGTCAGCCAGCTCGAACAGCGCCGCCGCTTCAAGGAACGCGAAAACCACCCGCTCAAGCAGTGGAAACTCAGCCCCATCGACATGGCCTCGCTGGACAAGTGGGACGACTACACCAAGGCCAAGGAAGCCATGTTCTTCCACACCGACACCGCCGACGCGCCGTGGACGGTCATCAAATCCGACTGCAAGAAGCGCGCGCGCCTCAACGCCATGCGCTACGTGCTGCACAAGCTGCCCTACACCAACAAGGATCTCGAGCACATTGCCAGCCTCGACCCGCTGCTGGTCGGCCGCGCCCACGTGGTGTACGAACGCGGCGAGCACGCGGCCAACCCGCTGCTCTGACATTCACGACAAAAACGGCAACAATGCACCCGCCATTGTTGCCGTTTCCGCATCAAATCGCCGCCACACC